>NZ_JBFUKO010000036.1:0-20809 GCF_056400805.1 Aminobacter sp. P4_H6_2 | reverse complement strand
ACTATACCTCGGGCACGACAGGCAATCCCAAGGGCGTGGTCTACCATCATCGTGGTGCTGCGCTGATGGCCTATACCAACACCATCCACGCCGGCATGGCCAAGCACGCCGTCTATCTCTGGACGCTGCCGATGTTCCACTGCAACGGCTGGTGCTTTCCCTGGACGCTGGCCGTGCAGGCCGGCACCCATGTTTGCCTGCGCTGGGTGCGCGCCAGGCCGATTTACGATGCCATCGCCGACCTTGGCGTAACGCATCTGTGCGGAGCGCCGATCGTGATGTCGGTGTTGATCAACGCCCGCGACGAGGAAAAGCGGGAGTTTCCGCAGCTCGTCACCTTCAACACCGCCGCCGCCCCGCCGCCCGAGGCGGTGCTCTCGGGCATGGCCGATGCCGGCTTTGCCGTCACCCACCTCTATGGCCTGACCGAAACCTACGGACCTGCCGTCGTCAACGAATGGCATGGCGAATGGGACGGACTGGAAAAAGGACCGCGTACGGCAAAGAAGGCCAGGCAGGGCGTGCGCTATGCAGCGCTTGAAGACCTGACCGTGATGGACCCGGAAACGATGGAAAAGACGCCTGCCGATGGCGAGACCATCGGCGAGGTGATGTTCCGCGGCAACATTGTCATGAAGGGTTACCTCAAGAACAAGAAGGCCACCGACGAAGCCTTTGCCGGCGGCTGGTTCCACTCGGGCGATCTCGGCGTGATGCATCCCGACGGCTACATCCAGATCAAGGACCGCTCCAAGGACATCATTATTTCTGGCGGCGAAAACATCTCGTCGATCGAGGTCGAGGACGCGCTCTATAAGCATGGCGCCGTCGCCTCGTGCGGGGTCGTGGCGAAGCCCGACGACAAATGGGGCGAGGTGCCGGTCGCTTATGTCGAGCTCAAGCCCGGCAAGACGGCGACCGAAGCCGAGATCATCGAACACTGCCGTGGCCTGCTTGCCCGCTTCAAGGTGCCCAAAGCAGTGATCTTCGCCGAGATCCCCAAGACCTCGACCGGCAAGATCCAGAAATTCCGCCTGCGCGACATGGCCAAGGGGTAGCCGGTTTTCGAGGGCGGCACCCTGTCGGACGCCGCCTTGGAGCGTTAGACAGTGGCGGCCATCGAGGGACGCAAGCCATCGAAGGCGGCCCAGAGACCGACGACGAAGACAGCAGCCATCGCCAGCTGGATCGGCAGGTCGGACGGCATCGGCTTCAGCACCATGTCGGCAACGATGATCAGCATCATGGCATAGTCGAAGCGCGCGACCTTGAGGATGCGCCGGCCCTGATGGAGGGCGGCTGGCGTTACACCGTCGCGTGCGATGATCGCGGCCATGCGGTCGGCCGTGGGCTTGAACACCAGCGTGCCGATCAGGAAGGTCGTCACATATCCGGCCAGCCCGATCATGATCCAGAGATCGCCGAAGCCGACCCAGAACCAGCACATGATGAGGCCGAGCGCGAGGGTTACCAGCGATGCCGGTGCAAACAGCCTGTTGCCGAGTTCGCCAACCGAACGCATCGCCTGCAGCATGCCCCCGACATCGCCGGCACGGTCGGCGCGAACGGCAAGGAGCATGAGCGCGAAACCGCCACCGACCCAGATGACGGCGGCTATGACGTGCAGAAACTTGACGAGAGAGTACCAATCCATTTCCGAACCTTTCCAATCCGGTTTTTGCGAAAATGCTTCAGCTGATTTAGCCGCCGCTTATTTTCAGCGCCGGCAGATAGCATCGGCGCTGTTTCGGCATTGTGTCGGCGAGAAGAGGCGGATGTTTCGGCGGGCATATCAGCAAGGGCTGACATATGGTAATTCTCGCACACGCCGTTTGGGGACGGCGCATGTCGACGACCGGTCTCGGGGGAGGCGAACGGCCGGCACGGCTTTCTGATGAACTTCCAATGTAACTGCCCTGCAAGCGCGTGGCCTGGCCGCGCGGCATGCGGTGGAAACACGGCTAGTGCTAGTGCGCCTGCCCTAAGATCGGCAGTGATTTTGGCGCGCGGTAGCGAACCGCGCGGGCACCAAGGCTTGATGATCTGAGATCAACCCATTCCCTGCGGGGGAAAAGGCATTCGGAGAGAACTATGCAAGGGGTAGCACGGAATTTCTTCACGCTCGCCATCGTCTACGCGCTGGCCGGCATGGCACTTGGGCTGCACATGTCGATCAGCCAGAACCACGACCAGATGCCGGTCCACGCCCACACCATGGTGGCGGGCTGGCTGATGTCGGCGGTGTTCGCCTTCTTCTACCATCTGTTTCCGGTCGCCCGAGACAAGATGCTGGCCAAGATCCATTTCTGGCTGACGGCGGTGAGCGGCATCGGCCTTCTGGTCGGCCTGTTCTTCCTGCTCGGCGGCAATGCGGCGATCGAACCGGTGGTGGCAATCTCGTCGATGGGCTTTTACGCGGCGATATTTCTGTTCGCCGTCATCGCCCTTCCGGTGGTCTGGAAGTCGTGAGTCGGCACAACATCAGCGGGGCATTTCAAGCTTCATCGCTGTGCCGTCACGGCACAGTCGAAACTGACGAATGGCGAAATCGCCAGCGTCCTTAAGCGCCCATTAAGCATTCCCGTTGTTTACTGTGCATATCCAGTCATCTGGATTCTTACCGAGTGGTTGGAGCCACTTTGTTTGACGCCTCCCTGTTAAACTCTTGAGAGCCGCGTTTTTCCGCGGCTCTTTTTTTTCGCGCGCAAAGCCCTGGAACGCCCTCCAAAAGCGGTCCAATCCGGCGCGTTAACCCTTTGTTAAACATGCGCTTGCGTTCAGATCGACGGAAGCGCATTTTCATCGGGCTTAGCGTATAGGAGCGGGCCGCGCAGAATCCGTCGCCAAAGACGGGCAGAACGCGGACAGGGTTTTCAGGGTAGTGATCATGAACGAGCCTTCGAGGGAAAGCGGAAAAACGATCAAGCTCGCCGAGAGGCGGGTGTTTTCGCCGTCCTTCAAACCGCTCTACAACGAGGGCATGGGGCTGGTCGAACAGGCGGCCGAATATCTCGACGGCGCCGGACGCGTCGAGGCCAAGAAGCTGTCGCGGCTTGCCGCCACGCTTTACGCCGCCGAATCGATGCGGCTGACCACGCGCCTGATGCAGATCGCCTCGTGGCTGCTTTTGCAGCGCGCCGCAAATTCCGGCGAAATGACCCGCGATCAGGTCGCCTCCGAAAAATCCAAGGTGCGGCTCGATACCGCTTCGGCCCATGACGACGCCGCCGGCTGGAACGAACTGCCGGGCGATTTCGTCGATCTGGTTCGCCGTTCGCTCCGCCTGCAGGCGCATGTGCGCCGCATGGACGAAGAGATCTACGGCAACGGCACGACCGTGGTTCCGGTACAGGCGATGCGCCGCAGCAATCCGGTCTCCGACCAGATTTCGCTGCTCAACACGGCCTTTGCCCGCAACTAACGGCGAGATGATCCCTGCATTAGGCAGGGATTGTTTCTGTTTTGTTCACATTTTTCTGGCGTCTTGCTTCCGTGGAGATAGAGTTCGCGGGATGAGAGAGACGATTCGTATCATTGGCATCGATCCCGGTCTTCAGCGCACCGGCTGGGGCATCATCGAGAGCCTTGGCAATTCACTGCGCTTCGTCGCCGCCGGCACGGTCCGTTCCGACAACAAGGCAGCACTCGCCAGCCGCCTGTGCCAATTGCATGACGGCCTTGCCGACGTGCTGCACCGCGAGATGCCGCATGAGGCCGCTGTCGAAGCGACCTTCGTCAACAAGGATGCCACGGCCACACTGAAGCTCGGCCAGGCGCGCGGCATCGCCATGCTGGTGCCGGCTCGCGCCGGGCTGGTGGTCGCCGAATATTCGCCCAACGCCGTCAAGAAAGCGGTTATTGGCGTTGGCCATGGCGACAAGAAACAGATCGCAATGATGGTCAAGGTGCTGATGCCGAAGGCCGTGTTCGACACCGCCGACGCCGCCGACGCGCTGGCGATTGCCATCTGCCACGCGCATCATCGCCAAAGCCTTGCATACCGGCTGGCGGCCATGGCCAGTTAGGCGGTTCGTTCTTGACTTGTTCTCATCTGGGCGGTAAGTAATACCACAGAGGTATTACCATGCGCGTCACCACCAAAGGCCAAGTGACCATCCCAAAAGAGATTCGCGACCGGCTCGGCATCGGCCCCGGATCCGAGGTCGATTTTGTCATCACCGATGACGGCGCTCGTCTCGTCGCCGTCAATGAGAACATTTCGGCAGAAGAAGCTTCCCGCAAATTCATGGAGACGCTGGACCGCATGGCCGGCACGCTGGATTTGGGCGGTATGACCACCGACGAGTATATCGACTGGCTGAGGGGACCGCGTGAAGACCTCAACGTTGATTGATACGAATGTTCTGATCGACGTATGGGGTCCGGTGGCACACATGACCGCCTGGTCGAAATTGGCCGTCGCGGCATGCCGCCGCGATGGCGCGCTGGTGGTCAATACGATTGTCTGGTCCGAACTCGCGCCGATGGTTGCAGACGAATCGGTGCTTCGAAATGCGCTGGCCACGCTTAAAATGGACCGGGAGTTCGTGCCCTGGGACGCGGCGTTCCTGGCTGGAGCCACGCACTCCCGCTACCGTCGCGCAGGCGGCACGCGAGAGCGCACCTTGCCCGATTTCCTGATCGGCGCGCATGCTATGGTTTCCGGCCATCGTCTGCTGACCCGCGACGCCTCACGCTACCGCACCTATTTTCCCGACCTCGAAATCATCGCTCCCGATACCCATCCATGACGAGGCTTGAAACATGATCGGCAAGTTGAAAGGCACCGTCGACGAGATCGGCGAGGATTTCTGCGTGCTCGACGTCCATGGCGTCGGCTACGTCGCTCATTGTTCGGCGCGGACACTTGCCGCCCTGCCCGGTGCTGGTGAGGCAGCGGTCCTGTTCATCGAGACCTATGTCCGCGAGGACATGATCCGGCTCTACGGCTTCAAGTCGGAGCTGGAGCGCGAATGGTTCAAGCTGCTTCTGGCAAACGTCCAGGGCGTTGGCGCCAAGGTGGCGCTCGCGATCCTGTCGACGCTGGCGCCCTCCGATCTCGCCAATGCTATTGCACTGCGCGACATCGCCATGGTCAGCCGCGCGCCGGGCGTCGGCAAGAAAGTCGCCGAGCGCATCGTCACCGAGCTCAAGAACAAAGCCCCGGCCTTTGCCGGCGAGGCTTCGGGCACCATCGGCCTCAAGCAGGAACTCGGCGAGGGCGTGGCGCCCGCCCCGATCGCCGACGCGGTCTCCGCACTGGTCAATCTCGGCTATTCCCGCGACATCGCCGCCAATGCCATTGCCGCTGCCATGAAGAGCGTCGGCGACGACGCCGACTCCTCCAAGCTGATCCGCTTCGGCCTGAAGGAGCTGGCGCGGTGAGCGCCTTGCTCGGGGTACGCATTCTTACTACATTAGAATTGTAAGAATTTTACCGAGGAGTAGGAAAATGGGCGGATACGCCACCCTGACCTCGAAAGGTCAGCTCACCATTCCCAAGGATGTGCGGGACGCGTTGACGTTGAAGCCGGGCGATACGATTGCCTGGACCGTCGTTGACAGCCATCTGATAGGCACGCCGCGCAATATCGAATTTGCCGATCTCGCAGGGTTCCTGGGCGACCCGCCCGGCGGCCCGGCAACACTCGAAGAAATAGACGCCGCCGTCAGAGACGCGGTCGGTCGCCACGTGACCAGCGATCGCAACGGCCATGGTGGCCGTGAGGATGCGGCGTGACGCAGATCGGCATCGACACCAATATATTGCTGCGCATGGTGCTGAACGACGATACGGATCAGCGCTCGAAAGCTCTGGCTTTCGGTACCGGCCTCAGCGAGCAAAACCCCGGATGTGTCAGCCTGATCGTCCTCATCGAGTTCGCATGGTCATTGAGTTCGCGCTACCAGCAGTCGAAGCAGCAGGTGCTTTCCACGATACAAAGACTGCTCAACGTCAAATCCCTGATGTTTGAGGATTTCGATGCCATAGTACGGGCTCTCGAGCGGTCGAACTCCGCACAGGTTGATTTCTCCGACGCGTTGATTGCCGAACACAATCTGCAGCTAGGCTGCTCACATACCGTTACCTTCGACCAACGCGCCGCCAAATCCATTCCATCCATGGAACTGCTTACGTGAACTCGCCCGACCGTATCATTACCCCCGACAAGCGCGGCGAGGACGCCGACACAAGCTTGCGCCCACAAATCCTCGACGACTTCGTCGGCCAAGCGGCGGCGCGGGCCAATCTCAAGATCTTCATCGAGGCGGCCAAGGGCCGTGGCGAGGCGCTCGACCATGTGCTGTTCGTCGGCCCGCCCGGCTTGGGCAAGACCACGCTTGCCCAGATCATGGCGCGCGAACTCGGCGTCAATTTCCGCTCGACCTCAGGACCGGTCATCGCCAAGGCGGGCGACCTTGCCGCATTGCTGACCAATCTCGAAGAGCGCGACGTGCTGTTCATCGACGAGATCCACCGGCTCAGTCCAGCAGTCGAGGAAATTCTCTATCCGGCGATGGAGGACTATCAGCTCGACCTGATCATCGGTGAAGGCCCTGCTGCGCGCTCGGTGAAGATCGACTTGGCGAAATTCACGCTTGTGGCCGCGACCACACGCCTCGGGCTTCTGACCAATCCGCTGCGCGACCGGTTCGGCATCCCGGTCAGGCTCAATTTCTACACCGTTGAAGAACTGGAGCTGATCGTGCGCCGTGGCGCCCGCATCCTAGGCATGCCGCTCGCCGATGACGGCGCCATCGAGATCGCGCGGCGCGCCCGCGGCACGCCGCGCATCGCCGGCCGGCTGCTCAGGCGCGTGCGCGACTTCGCATCGGTGGCCGATTCCGGCCCGGTGACACGACGCATCGCCGACGAGGCGCTGTCGAGGCTGGAGGTCGACTCGCTCGGTCTCGATTCGCTCGACCGGCGCTATCTCTCGATGATCGCGATGAATTTTGGCGGCGGCCCGGTGGGGATCGAAACCATCGCCGCTGGCCTGTCCGAACCGCGCGATGCCATCGAAGACATCATCGAGCCCTATCTGATCCAGCAAGGGTTCATCCAGCGCACCCCGCGCGGCCGCGTCTTGACGGCGAACGCCTGGAAACATCTCGGGCTCGAAATCCCCCGCGACCTCGCCGTCCAGCAGATCAACCTGTTCCAGGAAGAAGAATGAGCCCACCCGGCTATCGCCCCGGACTGATTGCCGACATCGTTCGGCTGCACGCCGACTATTATGCACGCGAGTGGGGTTTCGGCCTGCCTTTCGAGACAAAGGTCGCCGGCGAATTGTCAGCCTTCATGGCCGCTTTCAGGCCCGATCTCGACTTCTTCGCCGCCCAGGACGACGCAAGCGGTGCACTTTTGGGCACGATCAGCCTGGAGGCGCCGACCCCGGCAGAGCCGCTTGCACATCTGCGCTGGTTCATTACCAGCGACAGAGCGCGCGGCACGGGACTTGGCCGCCGGCTGACGGGCGCGGCAATCGAGCATGCCGATGCAAAAGGCTTTCCGGGCGTTTATCTCACGACATTCGACGGGCTGAAGCCTGCCCGCCACCTCTATGAGTCTTTCGGATTCGCACTCATTGCGGAAGAAGAACGCGACCAGTGGTCCGGCGGCGTCCGCGAGCAACGTTTCGAGCGCCACAAGGCTCGATAAGCTGACGCACAACCTCTTGGCGGAGGACTGACGAGGACCTACGGCGCTTGCTCTACCGGGAACGGCGTCGGTTGCCAGATCTTGGCAAAACCCTTCGGCAGTTTGGCGATGCGCATCGCTTCCCACGCGGCGAGCTGGCGAGCTATGCCGGCCCGGTCTCCCTTGTCGAGCAACGGCCCGAGCGCATCGACGACAGACGCCACCTCCGGTTCGGCAAAGCCGGGCTGACACCACCAAGAACGGCCATGCCTGAGATCGTCAAGTTTGGCGCGCGCCGTGTCGAGATCGCCGCGCGCTGCATGCAGCGACAGACCGCGCAACTCGTCGATCTCGAAGTCACGATGGGGAATGGGCTTGGTGGCGAGGTAGGCGACCAAATCGTCAAGCGTTTCGACGCTGCGAAAAAGTGGGAGGATGTCACGCTCGATCTTGCTCATGAAGTAATCCGGCATGGCCGGATCGTCCCACAGCCACAGGCCCGGGCTGTCGCGATAGATGCGGTCGCCCCAGTTGAGAGGGAAGTGCCCAACAGGCTCGCAGAAATGGGTAACTGCCCATTGGGGCAGAAAGTATTCGCCCTTGCTCCAAGTGGTGAGCACGATACCGCGCATTACGTGCCGGATCGGCTTCATGACGATCCACCTTCCCGCAGCTACCAAATCCGGATGGCGCGCGAACAACGGTGCGAGATGTCTCTTGATCAGCTGTGACGAACTCATTCGTAGGGCCTCACCTCGATAACAATGATGGGGCGTCCATAGCCAAGCAAGCGTGTAGCAAACTCGATTGTTCGCGCGCTGCTGAGCCCCCTGCGTCCGGTCTTGAGGTCGTAGACGCAAATTGGTCCAAAGCCGCGATCTTCGAGCACATCGACACGGACTGCACTGAAATCCAGCGGGGCTTCCTCGATCTTCTTAAGAAGTGAAACTTCCGCCTTCAAAGTCGTATCTTCGAGTTTCAGAATCTTCCGGCGCAGTCTTGTATGAACAGCTGTTCCAAATATCGTGGCGTTTGAATATGACCCGGCCAGCTTGGCCTCTGACATGGCTTCATTCGAAAGGCTCTGGACGAGCTCGAGCTTGGTGCAGACCGACTCCGTCTCCGCCCGGGAAAGCATGCCGACGAAGCTTAAACTTTGCAGTATTGACCTGCTCGGTCGAAATTCCTTGGCCGTAAAGGCGAGGCACGCCCTCTGATCCCGCGTATTGCCAGCTGAAAGGTGGTTGTAGAGCTGTCGCCCCGCGTCGAATGCCTGACGGGCGACCGGCGCGTTGATGCGCTGGATCACCGGCAAGGACATCGGCCCTTTCGGCGTCCACACCGCCTTGCTGATCGGGTTGCCGGCGCCATCCAGCACGGTTTGGGTCGCACCCTCGGTCTGGAATACGACCCGTCGCCCGCCGGTAAGGCTTACCGTGTGTCTGACGTGCGGACGTTCTGGGCTGTGGCGCGGACCGACACGTGTCGCCACACGCGCTTGATCAGCGGCCGGCTTGGCAGACAGCGAGGCCGTGGCACTTCTGCCGGGTGTTTTGGTCGGTGATGTCCGCTGTCCGGTCCGGTTGCCATCAGGCTGCCCACGACCGGCACTGCCACCACTGTCTGTCCACTGGCCGCCGTCGGAATCTCCGGCAGGAACGCGGGGCTGGCTGGGATTAAACCCGGCCTTCAGGCGGAGGCGAATAAGTTTGATGTCCAGRTCGAGGCCAATATGCCTGGCCTTGAACTTTCTCAGCGCCGTCTCTTCATCGTTTGTGTTGGTCATTGCTGTCCCATCGCCAGTTCAAGGCGATAGTACAAGAAATTATTCCTACAATCAATGATTGTAGAATGGGTTGTACGTCACTCCAGCCCTCTGACCACCCCCAGCACGTCTGGCTCAGCCTTGCGTCCCTCAAATTCGTCGACGATGCCGAAGGCGCCGCCATAGCCCCAGATCGACCAGGCAAAGCCGTGCGCTTCAGCACGTCCGATCATGTCGGCGACATAGGCCGCACGCCAGGCGCCGGGCATGACGTTCGGATTGTTGTATTCCTGGCGGATCATGCCGAACTCGCCGAGATAGATGTTTTCGGGCGAAATACCGTTTTTCCTGGCCCAGTCGGCGACCCGGCTGAACGGCGCGTCGAGTTCGGCTTCGAGTTTTTCCTTGCTGTCGATGAGCGCCACCTGCTCATCGAGATAAGCGAGCATGCCGGGACGGCGCAGCAAAGGCGCTTCGGCCTTGATCTTCGCCCTCACCTTGTCGAGGGCCGCGTCGAGTTCGGCGCGCGGCGCGGCATAGAGCGGATAGGGCAGCCCGGTGACGTAGGGAATGAAATCGCCGGCCCAGGTGGCGCCCTGATGGGTGAGCAGGAAAGGCTGGTAGGAATGGAAGGTCCAGATGACATTGTCGTCGGGAATATCCCTGGGGTCGAGCCCGGCGAGGCCCTCGGAACTGCCCCAGCAACTTCCTGAGAGGATCAAGGTCAGCCGGGTCGCCGAGGCGCGCGCGGCGGCGTAAAGGCGTTTGAGACGCTCGGGCCAGAGTTTCGGCTCGGTCGGCTCGCAATCGACCACCGGCTCGTTCATCAGTTCGAACGCCACCTGGGTCGGGTCTTCCTTCGACAAAGTGAGCGCCATCTGGCGGACCAGTTCGACATAGCGATCAAAATTTACCGGGTCGTCCATCACCTCGGCCATGCCGATCTGGCCGTTGCCAGCAGCCGAAATGAGATGAAGGTCGACAACCGCCTTGAGACCGGCGGCATTGACGAGCCGGGCCGACTGAAGAACGCTTTCGAGCAGCTGGCCGCGCAGCGCCTCGGTCTTGTCGGACAGGAACACCGAGGGGTCGACGGGAATGCGTATGACGTCGAAGCCAGTGTCCTTGAGCGCCTTCAGGTCGCTTTCGCCGAGCCGCTTGCGCCATTCGGGAAATGGCAGGATCACATCCGGGTTGCCCCACTTGTCTTCGCGGGGCCAGGTCTCCCAGATGTCGAGATTGATGCCGCGTTTCATCGAAAAGCTGGCGGCACTGACTGAGGCAACCGGCACGACCAGCATCAGCAGCGCCGTCAGACAGGTCTTGATCATCGCCATTATTGCTGCCATCCGGTTTTTACGGACAAGACTGGTGCCCAAAAGCCCGGAAAAAGGAAAGCCCCATGGCCGATCATGGTGAATTCGACGCGCTGGCTGCCGGCCTTGCCGGCGCATTGACGCCGTTCGGCCATCGGCTGATGGCGCGGGTCTATTATGCCGACACCGACTTTTCCGGTGTCGTCTACCACGCGCGTTATCTCGAATTCTTCGAGCGCGGCCGCTCGGACTTCCTCAGGCTCGCCGGCGTCCATCACACCGAACTCGCCGACGGCAAGCATGGCGAAAAGATCGTCTGGATCGTGCGCCGCATGGAGATCGATTTCCGCGGCTCGGCCAAGATCGACGACGTTTTGACCATCGAAACCCGCACGGTGGAGATTTCGGGCGCCCGGATCACCATGGCGCAGCAGCTCAAGCGCGGCGAAGACGTGCTGGTGGAAGCGCGCGTGGAAGCCGCGATCATCGGCGAGAACGGGCGCCCGAGGCGCTTTCCAAAAGAGTGGATCGACGCCTTCATGCCGAAAGCGTGAACACAGTCGCGTTACCAGATCCCTCAAGCGAGCAAACCCAACGTTGCGATAGCGCGCAGTGCCTCACTTCCTAACCCATCCTTAACCATAACGGCCCATTAAGGGAGCAGTGAAAGTCGTAAGGATTCCGAGCGGCCTTCCTTTCACCAAATTTCGCCCCGAAAAGGCCGAAAAGGCGCATTTTGGGGCACTTCCGGAAGCATCGCGCGAACGGACCACGATGGGATGATGCGCAAGGGCTAGCCACAAGCCAGGCCCGGAAATCTTAAGGACTGTTACAAGATGGAAACTCTACCTCTCGCCCATGCCGGCGCGGAATTGTCGATTTGGGCGCTGTTCTGGCAGGCAGGCTGGGTGGTCAAGCTGGTGATGCTGGGCCTGCTCGGCGCTTCGGTGTGGACCTGGGCGATCATCGTCGACAAGCTGGTTGCCTACAACCGCATGCGCGCGGCCCTGACGCGCTTCGAACAGATTTTCTGGTCGGGCCAGTCGCTGGAAGAACTCTACCGCAACCTTTCCGACCGCAAGACCACCGGCATGAGCGCGATCTTCGTCGCCGCCATGAAGGAATGGAAAAAGAGCTTCGAAAAGGGCGCCAAGTCGCCGCTGGCGCTGCAGACCCGCATCGACAAGGCGATGGACCTGGCGCTGACGCGCGAAATGGAGCGGCTGGAAGGCCGGCTCGGCTTCCTCGCCACCATCGGTTCGGCCGCACCCTTCATCGGCCTGTTTGGCACCGTCGTCGGCATCATGACCTCGTTCCAGGCCATCGCCGGCTCGAAATCGACCAACCTCGCGGTCGTCGCCCCCGGCATCGCCGAGGCGCTTCTGGCAACGGCCATCGGCCTGCTCGCCGCCATCCCGGCCGTCATCGCCTACAACAAGCTGTCATCCGATGCCGGCAAGATCGCAGTYCGGATGGAAGGATTCGCCGACGAGTTCTCCGCCATACTCTCGCGCCAAATCGATGAAAAAGTCGCGCAGCGGGCCTGAGGAGTAGACTATGGGTATGTCAGTCAGCGCGGGCGGCTCCGGTCGCGGTTCACGCGGCCACCGGCGGCGCGGCCGCCATCACGGCCTGATGTCCGAAATCAACGTCACGCCCTTCGTCGACGTCATGCTGGTGCTGCTCATCATCTTCATGGTGGCGGCCCCGCTGATGACGGTGGGCGTGCCGATCGACCTGCCCGAAACCCAGGCCAAGGCGCTGAATTCGGAAACGCAGCCGATCACCATTTCCATCAACGAGGCCGGCCAAATCCATATCCAGGAGACCGAGATTCCGCTTGAGGAAGTGGTTGCGAAGCTCGGCGCCATCGCCAAGGCCGGCTACGAGGAACGCATCTATGTGCGCGGCGACAAGACCGCCGACTATGGCACGGTGATGAAGGTCATGGCCCGCATCCAGGCTGCCGGTTACAACAAGATCGGCCTCGTCACCCTTCAGGAACAGAGCCAGTAGTCCCCAAATGAAGATGAAGGCCGGCCTCACGACATCTGTGGTTTTGCATGCAGCGGTGCTGGGTTTCGGCCTGTTCACCCTGTCGGCGCCGAGCGCCCTCGAAGTCGCCGACGTCGAGGCGTTCCCGGTCGACATCGTGCCGGTGGAATCGATCACCCAGATCCAGAAGGGCGACAAGAAAGCCCCGGCGAGTGAAAAGCCGGCGCCGAAGCCGACGAGCCGGCCAGACATCGTGCCCAACGCCCAGAACGTCGGCGACAACAAGACCGACAGCGACAAGCCGCCGACGCCCGAACCGACGCAAAAGGAAGTCGACGTTGCGGCGGCCCCACCGCCCTCGCCCAAGCCCGAGCCGAAACCGACGCCGGTCGAGCAGCCCAAGCCCGAGCCCGCCAAGCAGGCCGAGCCCAAGCCCGTGCCCGTTCCGGCAACCGAGGTGACGCCGCAGCCGCAACCCAAACAAGAGGTCAAGCCCGACCCGGTGGCCGAGACGATCGTCTCTGACCAGGCCGAGGCCGAAGCCGTCAAGCTGCCCGAAAACGCACCCTCGCCCGAAGCAAAGCCGCAGCCGCCCCAGGCGCAGACGGCTAAGACGCCGGACCGTAAGCAGGACGACAAGCAGACCCAGCAAGCTTCGTCCAAGCCGAAGTCGGAAGAGAAGGAATTCAACGCCGACGAGGTCGCAGCCTTGCTCAACAAGCAAAAGCCTTCCGGTGGCGGCGCCAAGCGCTCGACCGATCAGGCCGCGCTGGGCGGCAAGAAGGACACCGGCGGCAACAAGCTGAGCCAGAGCGAGATGGACGCGCTTCGCGGTCAGGTCCAGCGCTGCTGGAACGTGCCGGCGGGCGCCATGGACGGCGGCGGCCTCAAGGTTTCCGTGCAGTTCAAACTGACCCCCACCGGCGAGATCGAGGGCCGACCGGAGATCATTTCCGGCGGCGGTTCGGCCGGTATCGAGCGCGCTGCCGCTGAATCGGCACGCCGCGCCGTGCTTCAGTGCGCGCCCTACAACCTGCCCGCTGACAAATATGCGGGCGGCTGGGATCAAGTCATTGTCAATTTCGACCCGAGCGAGATGTTCTGAGCGCCCCCGCTCATCCGGAACTAAGAGGCCTATCTAATGAAGCATGTAATCAGAGCGATCCTTTTGATCAGCGCCATGGCGAGCGGCATGACCGCCTTTGCAACCTTGCCCGCACGCGCGCTGGTCGAGATCGACGTCAACAAGGGCAATGTCGAGCCGTTGCCGATCGCCATCACCGACTTCCTGTCGGGCGATGCGATGGGCGCCGAGATCGCCGGCATCGTTGCCGCTGATCTGCAGCGCTCGGGCCTGTTTGCGCCGATCAACAAGGGCGCCTTCATCGAAAAAATCTCCAATCCCGATGTCGCGCCGCGCTTCGAGGACTGGAAGGTCATCAACGCCCAGGCGCTGGTGACAGGTCGCGTCAGCCAGGAAGCAGACGGCAGGCTCAAGGCCGAGTTCCGGCTGTGGGACACCTTTGCCGGCCAGCAGCTCGCCGGTGAGCAGTTCTTCGCCAACAAGACCAATTCGCGCCGCATCGCCCACATCATCGCCGACGCCATCTATGAGCGTCTGACCGGCGAAAAGGGCTATTTCGACACCCGCGTCGTGTTCATCGACGAATCGGGCGCCAAGACCGCGCGCAAGAAGCGCCTCGCCATCATGGACCAGGACGGCGCCAATGTGCGTTACCTCTCCGACGGCCGCTCGATGGCGATGACGCCGCGCTTCTCGCCGACGCGTCAGGAAATCACCTACATGTCCTATGAGAGCGGCCAGCCGCAGGTCTATCTCCTGCAGATCGAGACCGGCCAGCGCGAACTCGTCGGCAATTTCCCCGGCATGACCTTTGCCCCGCGCTTTTCGCCCGACGGCCAGAAGGTGATCATGAGCCTGCTGCGCGACGACGGCAATTCCAACATCTTCTCGATGGACCTGCGCAGCCGCACCACCACGCGCCTGACCAACTCAAGCGCCATCGACACCTCGCCCTCCTATTCGCCTGACGGTTCCAAGGTGGTGTTCACCTCCGACCGTGGCGGTCGTGCCCAGATCTACGTCATGGGTGCGGACGGCTCGGGCCAGACCCGCGTCTCTTTCGGCGACGGCACCTATTCGACCCCGGTTTGGTCGCCGCGCGGTGATCTGATCGCCTTCACCAAGCAGTCCGGCGGCCAGTTCCAGATCGGCGTGATGAAGACCGACGGCTCGGGCGAGCGCATTCTGTCGACCGGCTACCAGCAGGAAGGCCCGACCTGGGCGCCCAACGGCCGTGTGGTCATGTTCTTCCGCGATCAGCCCGGCGGCGGTGGTCCCAAGCTCTATTCGGTGGATCTCACCGGCCGCAACGAGCAGGCAATCCCGACTGCGGGCTTCGCTTCGGACCCGGCCTGGTCGCCGCTGCTGGATTAACGCATCGGGCTGAAAACCCGGATCGGCTTTCGGGAAATGGATGAAACGCCGCGCTTCGGAATCGACGCGCGGCGTTTTTGCAACCATGGCCATTAACCTTTCCCCGAAAGGCGCGACCAATCGGCCAGGCGGCGTCATTTGCCCAATGATGCCGCCTTTCCGCCGTATTTCCGCCTACGGTGCGCCGCGAAGTACATGTTGGACGACTGCCATATTGCGCGGACGCGAGAGGCAAGTGGCAACGAAATTTTAACCACGTTTCTTGAATGCCGGTTAACCGCAACGTGGTTACTGGATGTTCAACGAAATCACTCGAATGCGAAGGAGAGGCGGGATGCGCCAGATCGCAAAATTTGCAACCAACCCCGTGGTCGTGGCCCTGGTCGCCTCGCTGGCGATTGCCGGCTGCGCCTCGAAGAAAACCCCTAACAGCGCGGCCGATCTCGGCCTCGGTGGCGCCGGCGCAGCGACCCCGGGTTCGGCGCAGGACTTCACCGTCAATGTCGGCGACCGTATCTTCTTCGATACCGACTCGTCGTCGGTTCGCGCCGATGCGCAGGGCATTCTAGCCCGTCAGGCCCAGTGGCTCGGCAAGTACAGCCAGTACGCTGTCGTTGTCGAAGGCCATGCCGACGAACGCGGCACCCGCGAATACAACCTTGCACTCGGCGCTCGTCGTGCCGCAGCTGCCCGCGATTACCTGATCTCGCAGGGCGTTCCGGCCAAGCGTCTCAAGACGATCTCCTACGGCAAGGAACGTCCGGTCGCGGTTTGCGACGACATCTCCTGCTGGTCGCAGAACCGTCGTGCTGTCACCACACTCTCCGGTGCCGGCAGCTAAGCGGCCTAGAGCCTGTTCCATTCCGATTGAATCGGCATGGGGCTCTATCTTCTTTGTTGGAGCATGATCTTGTCCGAAAACCGGTGCCCACTTTTCGGGATCATGCTCTAAAAGCCACAGAGTTGAACAAAAGGCGGTCTTCGGGCCGCCTTTTGCTTATCTGCAAGCTCGAAACAAAATTTGGCCGAAGTCTCGCGTCCTGATAAATGACGAGAGCGCATCGGCGCAAAGCAACCCATTCTCTTCCACGGCGAGAGGCTAATGCATTTTCGATCAATCCTGAGTGGYACGCTTGCCATCTTCCTTTTGTCCGCGGCCACAGCGCATGCGCGTGACGGTTTCGGCATCGATTTCCCAAAGATCGGCCTGCCGGGCGTATTCGGCAGCAAGACCCAGAGCAATGAGGGCACGATCCAGCTTGCCCAGGCCGGCGACCCGCGCGTCGCCGCACTCGAAGAACAAATCCGCAAGCTCAATGGCAGCATCGAGGAATTGAACTTCCAGATCCTGCAGATGCAGGAGCAGTTGCGGAAAATGCAGGAAGACAACGAGTTCCGCTTCCAGGAGCTCGAAGGTGGCGGACAAAAGAAGTCCGATGCTTCCGGCAAGACCAACAGCTCGATCGTTGAGGCGCCCACGGCGCCTCAACCCGGCGGGACGCAGGCTGCCACGGCCTCAGCGCCCGCCGCTGGCGGGCACTCCGTCGAAGACGTGATCGTTGAATCTGGTACCGGCGAGCCTGGTGCCGGTGGCACGGGCACGCCACCGACAACATTCGGCACCATCACTGTCGATGCCAATGGCAACGTGGTGTCCGATTCCTCCAACCCTCAGGCCGCAGCACCAGCGCAGCCGAAGGCGCCTGTCGCGGCGCAGCCAAAGGCCAATGGCACCGCCGTTGCCGCATTGCCTGACACCAACGACCCCAACGAGCTTTACCGCAACTCCTACCAGTTCGTGCTTTCGGGCGACTACACCACCGCCGAGCAGGGTTTTCGCGACCATATCTCGCGCTTCCCCAACGACCCCAAGACGGCCGACGCCCGTTTCTGGCTCGGCGAGTCGCTGCTTGGACAAAAGAAATATCGCGACGCGGCCGAAATCTTCCTTGCTGCCAGCAAGGCATATCCAAAGTCCAAGAAGGCCCCTGAAATGATGCTCAAGCTCGGCGTTTCACTGGCCGGCCTGAAGCAGCGCGACGTCGCTTGCGCCACCTTCAGCGAGATCGGCAAGCGTTATCCCGACGCCTCTGGAGCGATCAAGGAGCGGGTCAAGCAGGAACGGGCTCTCGCCGCGTGCTGACGCAGCCGATCGACGCCGATTTTTTTCAAGACTTTTCCGAGTTCGATTTTGCCTCGCACAAAATAGTCGTCGCAGCGGTTTCCGGCGGCAGCGACTCGACTGCCCTCCTTCTTCTTCTCAAATCCCATCTCGAGCGGCACGCGCCCTTGACGCGGCTTTTGGCGGTTACCGTCGACCACGTGCTGCGGGCCGGTTCAGACGCCGAGGCCGATCAGGTGGCGCAGCTCTGCGCACGCCACGGTGTCAGCCACCGGACGATGTGCTGGACCGGCGACAAGCCGTCTACCGGCATCCCGGCCGCGGCGCGGGACGCGCGCTACGATCTGCTGGCTCAGGCCGCCCGCGAGGCGGGTGCAACGATCGTCGTCACCGGCCACACCGCCGACGATCAGGCTGAAACAGTCCTGATGCGAGGCACGCGCGGGACCGGCCGTGGCAGTGCCGGCATGGCACGTGCAACACTGTTTTGCGGCGATATCTGGATCGCCCGCCCCCTACTTGGCCAGCGCCGCGAAAGACTGCGTGAGGTGCTCAGGGCACTCGGCACAGGCTGGCTCGACGACCCGACCAACACCAACGAGGCTTATGAGCGGCCGCGCATGCGGCTGTCGCTGAGCGAGAGCGGCGATCTGCGCATTGAAAACGCGCTGATCGAGGCACGGCGGGCGGGTGCTGGGCGAACCGACCTTGGCGCGCGCGCGGCAAGCCTGATCACCGAACACGCGAGCCGCGCAGCACCTGGCCTGCTGCGCCTCGACCCGGCATTTACGCAAGCGCCCGACAGCGATGCGGCGGCTTACGCGCTGCGCATCCTCATTTCCGTGGCCGGAGGCATGGCGCATTTGCCCGACGAGGCGCGGGTACAGAACCTGCTGGCGCGCCTGACCAGCAATTCGACGCAAGCAAAACCGGCCCGCGCCACATTGTCGCGCGCACTCATCGATGCGCGCAGCAGTGGAATTTTCCTGCTGCGCGAAGGGCGCGGATTGCCGCAGACAATGCCGCTGGCGGCTGGCATCTGGGACGGCCGCCACAGGCTTTCGCCAACCGACGACAAAACAGAATTGACCGTGGCGCCGCTAGGTTTTTCCGCCGCCTCGGTCATGTCACAAGCGTCCAATGCGCCGCAAAGTCTTGTCAGGGCGGCACTTGCGGCCGAGCCAGCACTTCGGCGTCAACAAACATTGGTCGGCTTGGCAGTTCTAACAAATGCAGTCGCGCTCACCGCGCCTTGGGCACGCTTCTTGCCGGCTTTCGATCTCGCCGTAGCTGCGGCTCTCCAAAAGTTGATCGGTTCCGACCCGATCCCGGTCTCGCCATGCCATAGTCACATTGGTGTTTGACCTTAACCCAGACTTAGGGACGTGCTTGGCAATGTGGGAGCCGGTGCCTATGTTAGGGACAAGCTTACTCTCACCATCCGCGTTCCCCACGAACGCCAACGGGATATTCGATGAATCCGAACTATCGCAACTTCGCGCTGTGGGCGATTATAGCCGTTCTGCTCATCGCCCTGTTCAATCTGTTCCAGACCCCGCAGACCCGCGGCGCGTCGAGCGAAGTGGCCTATTCGCAGTTCCTCCAGGATCTGAATTCCGGCCGCGTCAAGACCGTGACGATTGCCGGTGACCGCATCAGCGGCACCTATATCGACAACTCGACCGGCTTCCAGACCTACTCGCCCGGCGACCCGACGCTGGTGTCGCGGCTTGAGCAGAAGAACGTCACCATCAACGCCCGTCCTGAAAATGACGGTTCCGGCTCGATCTTCTCCGTGCTGCTGTCCTGGCTGCCGATGATCCTGATCCTGGGCGTGTGGATTTTCTTCATGCGCCAGATGCAGTCCGGTTCCGGCCGCGCCATGGGCTTCGGCAAGTCCAAGGCTAAGCTTCTCACCGAAGCGCATGGCCGCGTCACCTTTGGTGATGTCGCCGGCGTCGACGAAGCCAAGGCAGACCTCGAAGAGATCGTCGAATTCCTGCGCGAGCCGCAGAAATTCCAGCGCCTGGGCGGCAAGATCCCGCGCGGCGTGCTGCTTGTTGGCCCTCCCGGTACGGGCAAGACTTTGCTTGCCCGTTCGGTCGCCGGCGAAGCCAATGTGCCCTTCTTCACCATCTCCGGTTCGGACTTCGTCGAAATGTTCGTCGGCGTCGGTGCAAGCCGCGTCCGCGACATGTTCGAGCAGGCCAAGAAGAACGCGCCCTGCATCATCTTCATTGACGAAATCGACGCCGTCGGCCGCCATCGCGGCGCTGGCCTCGGTGGCGGCAATGACGAACGCGAGCAGACGCTGAACCAGCTGCTGGTCGAGATGGACGGCTTCGAGGCCAATGAGAGCGTCATCCTGATCGCGGCGACCAACCGTCCCGACGTTCTTGATCCCGCCCTGCTGCGTCCGGGCCGTTTCGACCGTCAGGTCGTGGTGCCGAACCCCGACATCGTCGGCCGCGAGAAGATCCTCAAGGTCCATGTCCGCAACGTTCCGCTGGCGCCCAATGTCGACCTCAAGGTCATCGCACGCGGCACGCCGGGCTTCTCGGGTGCTGACCTGATGAACCTCGTCAACGAGTCGGCCCTGATGGCGGCGCGCCGCAACAAGCGCCTCGTCACCATGCAGGAATTCGAAGACGCCAAGGACAAGATCATGATGGGCGCGGAGCGCCGCTCCTCGGCCATGACCCAGGCCGAAAAGGCGCTGACCGCCTATCACGAGGCCGGCCACGCCATCCTCGCGCTCAACGTGCCGTCGGCTGATCCGCTGCACAAGGCGACGATCATCCCGCGCGGCCGTGCGCTCGGCATGGTCATGCAGCTACCGGAAGGCGACCGCTACTCGATGAGCTACAAATACATGATCTCGCGTCTGGCGATCATGATGGGTGGCCGCGTTGCCGAGGAGTTCAAGTTCGGCAAGGAAAACATCACCTCGGGTGCGTCTTCCGACATCGAGCAGGCGACCAAGCTGGCGCGCGCCATGGTCACGCGCTGGGGCTTCTCCGACAAGCTTGGCCATGTCGCTTATGGCGACAACCAGGAAGAGGTGTTCCTCGGCCATTCGGTCGCACGGACGCAGAACGTCTCGGAAGAGACCGCGCAGATCATCGACGCCGAAGTGCGCCGCCTGATCGACGAAGCCTATAACGATGCCCGCAGGATCCTGACCAAGAAGAAGAAGGACTGGATCGCACTCGCCGAAGGCCTGCTCGAATACGAGACGCTGTCTGGCGAAGAGATCAAGCAGCTGATYGCCGGCAACAAGCCCTCCCGCGACATGKGCGACGACACCCCGCCCTCGCGCGGCTCGGCCGTGCCCAAGGCCGGCTCGACCCGCGGCAAGAAGAAGGGTTCCGAGCCCGAAGGCGGCATGGAACCCCAGCCGTCAAGCTGAGGTCGCAAACGCTGAATGAATGAAAAACGCCGCTGAGGAAACTCAGCGGCGTTTTTTGTATTCTAGAGCCAGCACAACCACTTCCTTGACCAACACGTACAC
>NZ_JBFUKO010000035.1:0-20858 GCF_056400805.1 Aminobacter sp. P4_H6_2 | reverse complement strand
TTTCAGCTCTCTTCATCCTACCGCATATGGGCCAGCACTCGGTCAACGCAGTGCAAGAAGCCGAGCAGGCCGCAACCCAGCCGGCGAAAGAAAAGATCACTGCCATCGCCGCCGAACCGACCGGCCGCAAGGAACGGGTCGCCACAACGCGCACTTCGATCCTGGTTTCCGAGGCGTCGGCATCTGAAGCGGCGACCGACATGCCGCTCGCAGCGGATCCGCGCTGGGCGCAGGTCGTGGCTGCAGCAGCGAACCGGCCGCTCGAAGCGATGCCCGCCATTCCAGGTGCCGAAAACATCATCGCCCAAGACCCTGACGAGACAGCACCGCTCGCGCTCGCAGAGACCAAGCCCGATCCGTCTGAAACCGCTGCCGTCGATGCGATGGAAGCCGAGGTCAAGCCCGCCAGCGAACCGAGCCAGGGCGGCCGCGAGGTCAAGATCAAGCGCTCGGTGAACATGCGCGCCACACCGCAAAAAGGTGGTCAGGTTTTGGGCGTCATCCCCGCCAAAACCTCTGTCGAACTGGTTTCGTGCACTCAATGGTGTGAAATCGTTTTCAACGGCAAGCGCGGCTACGTCTTCAAGAGCTACGTCCAGTAGCGACTGACGCGGCGGCCGGAATACGGCGACCGCTAAAATTCGATCAATCCGCCCAAATCTTCCCTAAGCTCTCAGTGCTAGGTTTCCGCCATGATGACGGAGTCCGGCACAGCGGAAGCAAATACGACGCAAGGCGTGGCCATGGCCGACGCCGACACGCTGTCGCGTCGCCGCATCATCACATCGCCGCAGCTCGAACCGCATTTGCCGAAGGAGCCGCCGCGCGGCCTGTACTTCGCCACCCTGATTGCCATCATGGTGCTTGCCGGTCTCGCCCACCTGACCGGGGCGCCCGCCTTCATCAGCATCGGCCTGTTTGCCGCCGCCTTCACCGGAATGGTGCTGCTGTCGCGCAGCCTCGGCGAGCGCGAGCGCGCCGCCGAAGCGATCACCGAAAGCGCTTCACGCAGTCGCGCCGAGATCGAGACTCTGGCCGACCGGATGTGGGAGCTGCAGGAAAGCGAAGAGCGCTTCCGCGGCCTCATCGACGCACTTGGCGACCTTGTCGTGCACCGCGATCGCGACGGCCGCATCGTCTATGCCAACAAGGTATTTGCCGGACTCATCGGCCAGGACCAGCGTGACCTCGCCGGCCGCACCTTGCAGGAACTCGGCGTCGATGTCGGCATCGTTCCAGACGCAGCCTTCGCCGATGGCGAATGCCTGAGCTCCACCGATGTCGGAATCCGTTCGAACGGCGTGGTGCGCTGGTTTTCCTGGACCGAGCTTTCGGTACGTGACAAGACCAGCGACGCCGTGTCGCATCGGGCGATCGCCCGCGACATCACCGCCCGCAAGCGCGCCGAAACCGCGCTCATCGGCGCACGCGAGCGCGCCGAATATGCGAGCCAGGCAAAATCGCGTTTCCTGGCCACTGTAAGCCACGAAATCCGCACGCCGATGAACGGCATCATGGGCATGGCAAAGCTCTTGCACGACACCGAGCTGTCGCCCGAGCAACGCACCTATGTCGGTGCGATCTCGACGTCGGCGAGCGCACTTTTGGCGCTGATCGAGGACCTGCTCGACTATTCGAAAATCGAGGCAGGACGCTTCGATCCCGAACCGCAGCCGATGTCGCCGCGCGAGATCGCTGACAATGTGGTCGAGCTTCTGGCCTCGCGCGCATTCGGCAAGGGCATCGGCCTAGGCTGCCATGTCGCGCTCAACGTGCCCCAAATGATATCCGCCGATCCGGGCCGCGTGCGCCAGGTGCTGCTCAACCTGATTGGAAACGCCATAAAATTCACCGATGCCGGTGGCATCATGCTTAGCGTCGAGCGCATCCGCGACGAGCATCCCGACAAGATCCGCTTCACCGTAGCCGATACCGGATCGGGCCTGCGCGCCGAGGACATGGAGCGCATCTTCGAAGAATTCGAACAAGYCGATGGCACATCGACCCGCTCGCATGGTGGTGCTGGCCTCGGGCTTGCCATCTCCAAGCGCCTCGTGACCTCGATGGGCGGCACGATATCGGCCAAGAGCATTTCGGGCGAAGGTTCGGAGTTCTCCTTCGATCTGCCCGCCTTCGGCGCCACCGAAGACGCACAAGCCAGCGTCGATATGCTTGCCGGCCGCCATGTGGTGATCCTGTCCAGGAACACCACGGAAGCCGAAGCGATCGCCGAGACCGTCCGCGCCCATGGCGGCAGCGCCGACATCGCTGTCACGCCCGAGCAGGCGCAAGGTTATGCCGCCGGCTGCAACGCCCTCCTCATCGATGCGGCAATGGAAGAAAATGACGGCCGCATGCTCCGGAACTTGCGCGAGAATGGTTTTGCCGCAAGCGAAGCGGTGACGCTGATCGCCCCGAACGACCGGGGCCTTCTGGGCGAATTGCGCGCCAGTGGCTACGCGACCTTCCTCGCCCGGCCGGTGCGCGGCGAGACCTTGCTGCGGGTGTTGCTGGCGAATCAGGGCGTCGTTGCGGGGCAAGCGCAGCCCTTAAACAACCGCACCGTCGCCAAGCCTGCGGCTAATTCACACCTGCTTGGCCTGTCGGTGCTGATCGCCGAGGACAACGACATCAATGCCATGCTCGCCCGCGCGGTGCTGCTCAAGGCAGGACACCGGGTCGATGTCGTCAACAACGGCAAGGCCGCCGTCGAGGCGGTGACGGGAGGAGCGCGCAAACGCCGCTACGACGTCGTGCTGATGGACCTGCATATGCCCGTAATGGACGGATTGGACGCGATTTCGGCCATTCGCAGGCACGAAGAGCAACATGGGCTTTCCGCCCTGCCGATCATGGTCTTGTCGGCCGACAGCCAGGAAAAGACCCGCCATGCGGTGCTCGCCCATGGTGCCAGCGGCTTTATCACCAAGCCGTTGGACCCGGACGTTCTGATAAATCTTGTCGAACAGCGCGCCGCTGCCTGACCAGTTCTGTCGATTTCCCTAGCCGGCTAGGCGCCGTTGCTTGCCCTCGCAGTCTTGCCCGCGCGGGTCGATCACGATACTGTCACAATCCTGTAGCACCGACACCGTATCCCCGCGCCAGGAGGGATGGCTCGAAGGAGAATCACCCGTGCATACAGCCTTGCCGGACAGTGACACTCAGAAAGCCAACGGCGCCAAGGTGACAGTGCCTTCCAAACCTTTACTCCCAGGAACGCCGCTCGGACGGATCGGTACATTGGAAGTTCGCCTCGCCCGAGACGAATCCGAGATCGCTGCCGCGCAGGAAGTTCGCTACCGCGTGTTCTTCGACGAACTCGGCGCCCGCAAGCAGGCGGCGCACTCGATCGAACGTCGCGACTCCGACCGCTTTGACGACGTTTGTGACCACCTGCTGGTCTTCGACACCTCGATCAACGGCCCCGAGCATCGCCGCATCGTCGGCACCTACCGGCTGCTGCGCCAGGAGCGCGCGACCGAGGCCGGCGGGTTTTATTCCGACGACGAATTCGAGCTGAACAAGCTCATCGCACGCCATCCCGGCCAGCGCTTTCTTGAGCTCGGCCGCTCCTGCGTGCTACCCGAATACCGCTCCAAGCGAACCATCGAAGCGCTGTGGCAAGGCATCTGGGCCTATCTCAACCGCTACGACATCGACGTCATGACCGGCTGCGCCTCGTTCCACGGCACGGTGCCGGCGGCACATGCCGAGGCGCTAACCTATCTTGCCCATCATTGCCGCACCAGCGCCGACTGGGATGTCCGCGCTGTCGCGTCGCGCTACTGCGCCATGGATCTGATGCCGATCGAAGCGATCAACGCCAAGGCGGCGATCGCCGCCATGCCGCCTCTGGTCAAGGGCTATCTGCGCGTCGGCGCCAAGATCGGCGACGGCTGCGTCATCGACCACGACTTCGGCACGACCGACGTCTTCATCGTCATGCCGGTCAAGGAAATCGGCGCCCGCTACATCAATTATTACGGCGGGGAAGCGCAGCGCTTCGCCGCTTAGAGAAGTGGCCGACGATCTCTCCAGCGCCTTCGACAAGCTATACGCAGCAGCCGAAGGCCTGCCCGAGGTCGTCGAAGGCACCTCCTACGGCACCCCGTCGCTTCAGCTCCGCAAGAAACTCCTCTGCCGCGTCAAGGATGCCGACACGGTCGTTGTCATGTGCCCGCTTGAAGAAAAAGAGATGCTGATGGAGGCCGATCCGCAGCTCTATTTCGAGACGGCCCATTACAAGGGCTGGCCGGCCATGCTGGTGCGCATTCACGAGATTCCGCTCGACCAGCTCCGGACCCGGCTCGAACGCGCTTGGCTAATGCGGGCACCGAAAAGCCTGGCGAAGGCGTGGGAAAGCAGGGCCTAGACGCCTCTGTTCGGCATGAATTTCGGTACGCAGCAGCCATTCGCACCCGACTCAGGGCATGAGAGGTGCTGTGCAGACCAAAGGAGGCAAATGTGATTGCGAAAGACGAACTCTTCGAGCGCCTCTGGAATGGTGAAGCTGCGATGGACGAGTGGAGTGCGGCTGTGTCGGGCGGTTCCGCGAGGCAGATCGCGGACAATGCGATCGCCATCCACACCGGCTACCTCTTTGGAAACACAACCGCATGTCGCACCGCCGATGGCTTGGTGCTGGTCGATAGCGGCAGTCGCGAAACCGCCAGCCAGACGCTCGCCATATTGCGCAAATGGGACGATGCCCCGGTTCATACCGTCATCTACACGCATGGGCATATCGACCACACCTGGGGCGCGCGGCTCCTGGACCAGGAGGCAGATGCGAAAGGGACATCGCGCCCACGCATCATCGCGCACCGCAATGTGCTGGAGCGCTTCAAGCGCTACGATGCGACTCATGACCTGAACAGCATTGTGATGGGCCGCCAATTCAACCAGCCGGGCTACACATTCCCCRGCGACCATCGCCGTCCCGACGAGGTTTATGACGACAATCTCAGCCTGACGATTGGCGGACTGCGGCTTGAACTGTTCCACGGCCGCGGCGAAACCGATGACGCGACCTTTGTATGGGCGCCGGAACAGCGCATCCTGGTGAGCGGTGATTTCGTCATCTGGGTGTTTCCCAATGCCGGCAATCCACGCAAGGTCCAGCGCTTTGCGCTGGACTGGGCGTCGGCGTTGCGCCGCATGCAGGCCCTGGAGCCGGACGTGCTTGTCCCCGGCCACGGCCCTGTGGTCGCAGGCTCCTCACGGGCCAATCAGATCCTGAATGACGGCGCCTCGGTGCTGGAAAGCCTGACGTCGCAGACCCTCAATCTGATGAACGGTGGACGCTCGCTGGATGAAATCCTCCACGCCGTTTCCGCGCCCAAAGACCTGCTTGCCAAGCCCTATCTGCTGCCAAGATACGATGACCCGGAGTTCGTGGTCCGCAATATCTGGCACCTCTATGCCGGGTGGTTCGATGGAAACCCCGCCCATCTGAAGCCCGCACCGGCGGCCGATTTGGGGGCCGAGATCGCGTCACTTGCCGGCGGAGCGCAGAAACTTGCCGAACGCGCGGCTCTGCTCGCCGAAGGTGGCGAGACACGGCTCGCGGCACATCTGATCGAATTCGCCGCCACGGCATCGCCTGAGGATCAGGAGATCCAGCAAATCCGTGCGAACGTCTATGCCCGCTGTGTGGAGGCGGAAACGTCGTTGATTGGCAAGGCGATCTTTGCCGTCTACCAGCGCGACGCCAAGGCGCGGGTTGGCACATCTGGCTGAAGCACGGCGCCCGATCGCTACTTCTGCGGCAGGTTGGCCTTGGTGGCGTCCGGACCGGCCGAAATCTCGGACGATTCGATTCGTGCTTCGCCTTGTGTGATCAGCCGCGCGCTGCGCTGGTTGCGGGCGTGAATCCAAAGCCAGTTGATGGCGACACTGAGCCGGGCCCGCGAGCCTATGAGGAAGTAGATGTGGGCGATGCCCCACAGCCACCACGCCAAAGCACCGCGCAGTTTGATCCGCCCAAAATCGATGACCGCGCGGCGCTTGCCAATTTGGGCGAGGCTGCCCTGGTGGCGGTAGTGGAACGGCTGGGGCTTGGTGTCACCGCGCAACCGCGCCTTGATGGTGGCGGCGACATGCCTACCTTCCTGCTTGGCAGCGGGTGCAATCCCTGGCGCTGGCTTTCCGTCCGGTCCGTTCACCGTCACAGTGTCGCCGATGGCAAATATCTCGGGGTGACCAGGCACCGTCAGGTCGGGCATCACCTTGAGACGGCCGACCCGGTCTGCCGGAGCGCGCAGCCACTCGGCGGCCGGTGACGCGYGCACGCCGGCCGCCCAGATGATCGTCCTGGTCGCAAGCCTGACGTCGCCATAAGCGACACTGTCGGCGGTGCAGTCGGAGACCGCGCGTCCAAGCTCGACCTCGACGCCAAGCTTGCGGAGCGAGCGCAGCGCATAGTCGGACAGGTCGTCGGGATATCCGCCCAAGACGCGCTGGCCTGCTTCAATCAGCACGACCCGTGCCCTGCCCGTATCGATGTGGCGGAATTCGCGCCGCAACGTGTCCATCGCCAACTCGGCGATCGTCCCGGCGAGTTCCACCCCGGTGGGACCAGCGCCAACGATGACGAAGGTCAAAAGGGCAGCTTGCTTGTCAGGATCGGTCTCCCGCTCGGCTCGTTCAAATGCCAGCAGGATACGTCGCCGGATCGTGGTGGCATCCTCCAGCGTCTTCAAGCCGAGCGCATATGGCTCCCACTCGTCGTGACCGAAATAGCCATGCCGGGCTCCGGTCGCCAGCACCAGACTGTCATATGGCACGGTTGCGCCATCTTCGAGCAGCACGTGGCGACGTTGCGCATCGACACCCGTCACACTTGCCAGGACGGTCGCAACCTCCGGCCTGTCCCATACGAGCGAGCGGATCGGCCAGGCGATCTCGGATGTGGCCAGCGAGGCCGTGGCAACCTGATAAAGCAATGGCTGAAAGAGGTGGTGATTGCGCCTGTCGATCAAGGTGATGCTGACCGGTGCGCCGGCCAGACCCTTAACGACCTCCAGACCGCCAAAACCTGCGCCCACGACCACTATTCGCTGTTGCATGGAGGTTGTCCTCTGCTGGTTTGGCGCATGCGAAAGCCAAGCTTCAAAAGCGAGCCACGGCACTGATCCTCACGGTATATCCTCAGGATTTCGGCCGGGACGACTGCGGTACGCGGGAAAGGTCCAGCCGAATTTCAGCGCCCCGCCGCGTATCATGAAGGCGGCGACAAAGGCGACAAGCGCAGATGCCTGCGGCGGCAGTTCAGCGATTACGGCGAGCGTGTAGATGCCGGCCCCCACCATTGCCGCCGAGACRTAGATTTCAGGCTTGAGCAGCACCGACGGCTCCCCGGCAAGCAGGTCGCGCAGGATGCCGCCGAAGGTCGCCGTCAAAAGCCCCATGACGATGGCGACAGTCGGCGAACCGGTGGCTTCCCACCCCTTGGCAGCACCTATGGCGGCATAAGCCGACATACCGAGCGCATCGAGCCAGAGCAAAAGCTTGTAGCGGGATTCAACGAGATGGGCGGTGAAGAAGACGACCCAGGCCACCGCGACACAAACCAGGATATAGGCCGGGTTGACCACCCAAAACACTGGCAGGCCAAGAATGACGTCACGCACGGTGCCGCCGCCGATGCCGGTAAAGCTTGCCAGGAACAAGAACCCGATAATGTCGAGTTCCTTGCGCGAGGCCGCAAGCGCGCCTGTGGCGGCAAACACCGCCACGCCGGCATAGTCGAGGTAGAGCAGCGGATTCATGTGAGCGAGTAGGGAATAGTGAGTAGCGAACAGGGAAAGAACATAGCGGACCCCAGCTTTGCAGCTACATTATCCGCCAATTCCCTATTCGCTACTCCCTATTCGCTAATTCCTCACGCGTCCTTCTCGGCCTGTTCGTTGACCGGGCCGGGCTCGGCCGGAGCCTCGGAGACATGCTTGGGGCCGCCCTTGGCGACGCCGACCATGGCCGGACGCAGGACGCGGTCACCGATGGTGTAGCCGGATTGCATGACCTGCACGACTGTGTTGGCCGGCACGTCGGGGTTCGGCACCTCGAACATCGCCTGATGGAAATTAGGGTCGAACTTCTCACCCTGAGGGTCGAGCTTGCGCACGCCATGGCGTTCCAGAGCCGTGAGCATCGCACGCTCGGTCACCTCGACGCCTTCGATGAGGCTTGCCAACCCGTCACCGCCAGCAGCCTTGGCCTCGTCGGAAACCGCTTCGATGGCGCGGCGCAGATTGTCCGACACCGAAAGCATGTCGCGGGCGAAATTGGCCACCGAATAGGCGCGGGCATCCTGCACGTCACGCGCGGTGCGGCGGCGCAGGTTCTCCATCTCGGCAACCGTGCGCAGCGCGCGGTCCTTGAGTTCTTCGTTTTCTTTCAGCAGTCGCACGACCGCTTCATAATCGCCATCGACAGCGCCCTCGATCTTTTCGGCCTGGGCCTCGGCAGCCGCCGTCTCGTCGGGCGCGCGTTCGTCTTTTGCCTGGTCGCTCATCGCCATTTCCCGTTGTTCGGATACGTTGGAAGTTGCGCCCGATATCGAGGTTTGGGTGCCAAAAATCAAGGGGCAACGGCCACATGGGGACCGGATGCCGCGCCTCGCGGCCCTTTTGGCCCGGGGCCGGCAAGCCTCGAAAATTCAATGTTAATTCAAATTTTACCACACAAGCTGACCATTGCCATGGCGGGGCCGTCAATGTGGGAACCATTTGCATCTGGCAGGAGTTCTCCCGATGAAGAACAGGCCTTTTGTCATGCCAAGCATACGCACCAACAAGACCGCAGCCAAGCTGGCGACCAATATCAGGCGCCAGCTCACCTCGGACAGCAATGTGCGCGCGCTGGAAGCCCTGCCCGCATTCCGGGCCGATGAAGTACTGCCCAAGAAGCTCCGCCGCCTGCTCGAAAGGCTGGACGCGGCCGAACGGAAGCAGTCTCTTCCCAAAATGCTAAACAGAATCTAGAGCGTTCGCGCGTTCGTGCGCAGCGCTCAAACGCCCGAGGCGCGGCGCCAGGAATATTTCCCGCCTTCGGAAGGCTGCTCGGCTGGCTTGGCGGTCGGCTGGTAGTACAGTGGCAAGCCGCCGGCCTGACCAGCTTCGAGGCGCTTCAGCAACACCGGGTGCGAGACCTCGAACTCGTTGAAACCTACACGCAGCATATGCGGCAGCTGGTCGATCAGCACCTGGCCAGTCGCTCTCACGGCACCTTCAAAGTTATGTCGGCTGCGTAGCAATTCGGCCTTCGAAAAAGAGCGGCCGTCGTTGAAGGCCGGAAAGGCCAGGGCAACCAGCGCCAGCTCATCCAGCAAGTCGACGATCGCCTCAAGCTGATCGCCCGGCTGGAGCGATACGCCAAGCCGCTCCTTCGCCGCCCTGCGCTGCGCTGGATCAAGATCGAGGAAGGCCTGAAGCGGCAAGATGACCCGGCTGTTGCCGGCAAGAGCGCCCGCGTCCTCGGCATGGATCCAGCCGTCGTCGCGGAAACCCTCTGATGTCCAGAGGCGGATCTTTGTCTCCGGTGTCGCTTCGGTCATGTGGAAATTCCTAAAGGGATGCGTCGGTCAGCGACTGTTCGAGGTCGGAAAGATGGATGCCGCATTCGGTCTTGCCCTGCCCGGCCCAGCGTCCGCTACGGGCATCCTCGCCCGACTTGACGGCTTGCGTGCAGGGAAAGCAGCCGATCGACAGATAACCATAAGCGACCAGCGGGTTCTCGCGCAACGCGTGCTTGCGCATGTATTCGGCAAGGTCGGCGGTCGTCCAACGGGCGAGCGGGTTGATGCGGAAGCGCGGGCCGACCTGCTCGAACACCGGCAATGCCGCACGTGTTACCGCCTGGAACCGCTTGCGGCCGGTGAACCAGGCGCGGAACGGCTCGACGCCGCGTGCCATCGGCTCGACCTTGCGCACATCGCAGCAGGCGTCGGTGTCGGTCTTGTGCAGATTTCCGGTGGGGTCGATGCGGGCAAGCGCCGCTTCATCAGGCGTGATGATACGAATGTCGGTCAGGCCGAAATCGGCGACCAGAGCGTCGCGATAATCGAGTGTTTCGCCGAAATGCTTGCCGGTATCGAGGAAGATCACCGGCAGCTTGCGGTCAACTTCAGCGACCATGTGTAGCAGCACCGCCGAATCCGCCCCGAATGACGAAACGGCGGCGATTTCGCCGACAAAACGCTCGGTTGCCGCGCGCGCGATGATCTCCAGGGGCGTCAGATGCCCGTAAAGCGCATCGAGCGATGCGGCCTCGGCCAGAACCTGTGCTTCAGCCTCAGCGTCAGGCTGCCTTGGCTTCGCTAGCATAAAGCGCCTCCTTGAACGGCGCGGGGCCGACGCGGCGGTAAGCGTCGAGGAACTTTTCCGAACGGTCGAGCCTGATTCCAAGATAGGTCTCGACGATCGTTTCGATGGCATCGGTGATTTCTTCCGGGCCAAAGCCGCGACCGATGATCTCGCCGACCGACGTGTGCTCGTCGGCCGAACCGCCAAGCGTCACCTGATAAAGCTCCGCGCCCTTCTTCTCGACGCCCAGGATGCCGATGTGCCCGACATGGTGGTGGCCGCAGGCGTTGATACAGCCCGAAATCTTGAGCTTCAGTTCGCCGATGTCGCGCTGGCGCTCGAGCGAGGCGAAACGATTGGAGATTTCCTGCGCCACCGGGATCGAGCGGGCATTGGCCAGCGCGCAATAGTCGAGGCCCGGGCAGGCGATGATGTCGCTGATCAGGTTCGAGTTGGCGGTGGCGAGGTCGATAGCCACCAGCGCGTCATAGACCGCCTTGAGATCGGCGCGCGCGACATGCGGCAGGATCAGGTTCTGCTCGTGGCTGACACGGATTTCGTCGAAGCCGTATTCCTCGGCAATGTCGGCCACCGCTTCCATCTGGCTGTCGGTGGCGTCGCCAGGAACCTCGCCAATGCCCTTGAGCGAGATCGTGACGGCGGCATAGTCTGGGTTGCGGTGGGTGAAGACGTTCTGGTCGAGCCATTCGCCGAAGCTTTTGGAATCGAGCCGCGCGAGCTTGATCACCTCGTCGCCCTCGGGCCGTGGCGTCAGCGCCGGCGGGGCGAAATAGGACTGGATGGCCGCGACGTCGGCCTCGGGCAGCCTGAGTTCGCCGTCCTTGAGGGCCTGCCATTCGGCCTCGACCTGGCGAACGATCTCATCGACGCCGGTTTCGTGGACCAGGATCTTGATGCGCGCCTTGTACTTGTTGTCGCGGCGTCCGTAGAGGTTGTACACGCGCAGGATCGCGGTGGTGTAGGACAGCAGGTGCTCTTCCGGCAGGAAGTCGCGGATCTTCTTGGCGACCATGGGCGTACGGCCCTGGCCGCCGCCGATATAGACGGCGAAACCGAGCTCGCCCTTGTCGTTTTTCTTCAGGTGCAGGCCGATGTCGTGGGTCTGGATCGCGGCACGGTCGCGCTCGGCACCTGTTACCGCGATCTTGAACTTGCGCGGCAGGTACGAAAACTCTGGGTGCACCGACGACCACTGGCGCAGGATCTCGGCATAGGGGCGCGGATCGGCAGCCTCGTCGGCGGCAGCACCGGCGAAGTGATCGGCGGTGACGTTGCGGATGCAGTTTCCGGAGGTCTGGATGGCATGCATCTCGACGCTGGCGAGATCGGCCAGGATCGCCGGAATATCCGACAGTGCCGGCCAGTTGAACTGGATATTCTGGCGCGTGGTGAAGTGGCCGTAACCCTTGTCGTATTTGCGGGCGATGTGCCCGAGCATGCGCATCTGCTTTGAGCTCAGCGTGCCGTAGGGCACCGCGATGCGCAGCATGTAGGCGTGCAGCTGGAGATAGACGCCATTCATCAGGCGCAGCGGGCGGAACTGGTCTTCGGTGATCTCACCGGCAAGGCGGCGCTCGACTTGGTCGCTGAACTCGGCGACGCGGGCCTTCACGAAGTCATGATCGAACTCGTCGTAACGGTACATGGTCGTCTTCCGGTCTATCTTCAGGCGGTGCCGGCTGTGGGCCGGGCCTGCTTGCCAAGGTCGAGGCGGTTGGTGGGGCCAGCGGCGCGGATCACTTCGCGCAGCCTGAGCGGATGGATCGCCCCATCGACGACACTGACGTCGATCAGGTTGACGTCGACCACCTCGTTGTTGTCGTAGGCGGCCTTGCCGATCGCCTCGAGGCGCGCTTCGCCGGCCTTGTCGTCGACGGTCGCGGCGACGTCGATTGACACAGCCCAGCTGCCGTCAGCGGCGAACCACACGGCCTCGCCGTCGGTCAGGCGGTTGGCGGTAAGGATCTTCATGCCCTGCTTCCTTCGAGCACCTGGAATGCGGCCTGCTCGTGCCTGTGTGCCGCAAGCGGCTCGGAGAGTTCGAAATTGGCACCCGCAACCGCGTCGCCGATAATGGTCATGACCGGACCTGTGAGGTCGTTGCGGCCTTCCAGCGACGGCAGGTCGGCAAGCGTGCCGTGGAAACGGCGGCGGTTTTTCAGGCTGGCGTTTTCGACAACGGCGACCGCCGTATCGGGCGACAACCCGGCATCGATGAGACGCCCCGCGACATCGGCGGCGACCGAGCGGCCCATGTAGACGGCAACGGTCGCACCTGAAATGGCGAGCTTGGCCCAGTCGGGCAGCGAGCCGCCCTTGAGATCGTGCCCTGTGGTGAAGACCATCGAAGAGGTCACGCCGCGCAACGTCAGCGGCAACTCGAAATCGGCGGCGGCGGCAAAGGCCGAGGTGACACCCGGCACGACCTCGTAGGAGACACCAGCGTCGCGCATCGCCTGCATCTCTTCGCCGGCGCGGCCGAATACCAGCGGATCGCCCGACTTGAGACGCACCACGCGCTTGCCGGCCAGCGCCAGTTCGACGAGCAGATCATTGATCTCGCTTTGCGTCTTGGAATGGCAACCCTTGCGCTTGCCGACCGGCAGCCGCTCGGCGTCGCGGCGGCCCATTGAAATCACCGCCTCGGGCACCAGCGCGTCATGCACGATGACATCGGCTTCCATCAAAAGGCGATGGGCACGCAGGGTCAGCAGGTCTTCGGCACCAGGACCAGCACCGACCAACGCGACATGACCCTTGATGGAGCCGTTCTGCAGCAACAGTTCGGTCGCCGCGTCATGCGCCTCGGCAAGCTGGCCATTGTCCAGGGCGCGCGCCGGAGCACCTTCGAAGAATTCGCGCCAGAAGCTGCGCCGCACATTGCCTTTGGGCAGCAAGCGCTCGACGGCGTCACGGAAGCTCGCGCCAAGCGTTGCCAGCGCGCCCAGCTGCGGCGACAACATGCGGTCGACGCGGGCACGGATCATCTGGGCAAGAACCGGCCCCGCTCCTTCGGTGCCGATGGCAATCGCGACGGGCGCACGGTTGACCAGTGCGGGCGTGAAGAAGTCGCACAGTTCGGGGCGGTCGACAGCGTTGACGGCAATGCCGAGGCGGCGGGCGTCCTGGGAGACGCGATGGTCGAGCGCTTCATCACCGGTGGCCCCGAACACCAGCACAGCACCCTCGACCAGCGCCGCCTCATAGGCAGCGTGGATACGGGTCGCGCCGTTGGCCGCGATCCAGTCGCGCAGATGCGGCTCGACATTGTCGGCGATGATGCGGATTTCTGCGCTGGACTGGCTGAGCAGGCGGGCCTTGGCCAGCGCCTCATCGCCACCGCCGACGATGGCCACGACTTTGCCTTCGACCTTCAGGAAGATCGGAAAGGCATTCAGCTTGGCGGCGGCTTGCGTCATGTCAGGGGTTCCAGAATACCCGATATTTTTAGCCGCCCTTGCTGCGCCGCAGAAGAAACGCACTCGCGCGCCCCGACTTGGGATGCAATCGCTTTTGCCCGCGCCTTTGCGGCAAGAGAAAATTATTCCGCGCACTGCTCCGCAAGGTCATTTGCGGTCGACGCCGCCCCGTGAGCACGCCACTGCCGCCTCAAGGCCCGCAGCCCTTGAAATCTCCCGCAATTGCCAGGCTTGCAGGGTAACTGACCCTGTCGGTGACTAGGTGAGCACAGTGACACTGCCGGGCTCGTTTTTCTAATTTCTACTAAGTTAGTAGAATTAAGCCGGGCCGTCTCACCATGGATCTTTCGGAACATCCGCGGTCACCTCGCGTTCCCCAAGCGGGGCACAACGCCTCGCCAGAAAAAGGAGCACGACATGACGCACATCAATCTGAAGCATGGGATCTGGGTGCTGGTGGCGGATGGCGAAAAGGCGCTGTTCCTGAAGAACCAAGGCGACACGAAATATCCAAACCTCGAAGTCGTGCGCGAGATGGAACAGGAAAACCCACCGACGCGCGAACAAGGCAGCGATCGCCCCGGACGCTATAGCGACGGTCCCTCGGCCCATCGCAGCGCGGTCGACGACACCGACTGGCACAGGGTCGCCAAGGAGCGCTTCGCCGACGAGATCGCAGCGCGGCTCTATAAACTTGCCCACGCCGGCGATTTTCGCGAGATCGTCCTGGTCGCGCCACCTGTGGTGCTCGGCGAACTGCGCAAGAAACTGCACAAGGAAGTCGACAAGCGGGTTTCGGGTGAACTTCCCAAGACGCTAACCAATCACAGCGTTTCCGACATCGAGTCGATCCTGATGGCGGCCTGATCCGCCACAGTAGTAGCAAGCAACCCAATGGTGTGTGCCGGCAGCGATTGCCGGCATTTTTTTGGGCCACCGGCCTAGTTTCTTGGCCGCTTAGGGTTGCGCATGCGCACTTGGGTCCACCATATTGGAAACGCAGCGGTTTTCACCGCGCACCCCAACAAATCGCCAACTTTCCGAAAGGTGCCGCCGGGACAATGCCGCATGACACGCCCCTCATCGCAACCATCGTCGCCGGTCTGGGGCTGGCATTCATTTTTGGCGCTCTCGCCAATCGCTTCAAGGTTCCGCCGCTTGTCGGCTATCTGATCGCCGGCGTTCTGGTCGGGCCGAACACGCCCGGTTTCGTCGCCGACCAGAAACTGGCTCTGGAACTCGCCGAAATCGGCGTCATCCTGTTGATGTTCGGCGTTGGCCTGCATTTTTCGCTGAAAGACCTGTTGTCGGTGCGCGCCATCGCCGTGCCCGGCGCGATCGTGCAGATCGGTTTTGCCACAGCCCTTGGCGCGGCACTGGCCTGGATGCTCGGCTGGTCGATCGGTGCCGGCCTGGTGTTCGGCCTGGCGCTGTCAGTCGCCTCCACGGTCGTGCTTTTACGCGCCCTGCAGGAGCGCCGCATGATCGAGACCGAGCGCGGACGCATCGCCGTCGGCTGGCTCATCGTCGAGGATCTGGCGATGGTTCTGGCACTCGTGCTGCTGCCCGCGCTTGCCGGCGCCCTCGGCGGCGATCAGCAGGCGTCGCAGGCGCCCAACATTCTCGCCCTTCGCTTCGATTTGGGTGTTTGGGGCGTACTCGGCATCACCCTTGCCAAGGTTGCCGCCTTTGTCGTCCTGATGATGGTCGTCGGCCGCCGTGTCATTCCCTGGCTGCTGCACTACGTCGCCCATACCGGCTCACGCGAACTGTTCCGCCTGGCGGTGCTGGCAATCGCGCTCGGCGTGGCCTTCGGGGCCGCGAAACTGTTTGGCGTGTCGCTGGCACTCGGCGCCTTCTTCGCCGGCATGGTCATGAGCGAATCCGAGCTCAGCCATCAGGCGGCTGAAGAAACGCTGCCGTTGCGCGATGCGTTTTCGGTGCTGTTTTTCGTTTCGGTCGGCATGCTGTTCGACCCGACGAGCCTGCTCAGCAACACCTGGCCGATCCTTGCCACGCTGTTCATCATCATCATTGGCAAGTCGGTGGCTGCCTTCCTGATCGTCGTTGCCTTCGGCTATCCGATCGCAACCGCGCTCATCATTTCGGCCAGCCTCGCCCAGATAGGCGAGTTTTCGTTCATGCTCGCCAGCCTCGGCGTCAGCCTCGACCTGTTGCCCGAGCAGGGGCGCGACCTGATCCTGGCCGGCGCGATTCTGTCGATCGTGCTCAATCCTCTGGCCTTTGCCGGTGCAGCGCGCCTGAAGCCCTGGCTCGAAAAGCGCGCCGGCATTGCCGAAGCTGTCGAAGCCGTGCCGATCGGCCCGGCGACCGAACCCGGCGAGGTCGCGACCACATCAGTCGTGCCGGTCATGGCCGACGAGGATGCGCCGCCTCCGACCAAGCTCACCGACCACACCATTCTGATCGGCTATGGCCGCGTCGGTTCGCTGGTCGGCAAATCTCTGAAGGAGGCCGGCCTGCCCTTCCTAGTCATCGAGGATGCCCACAAGACGATCGCCAAGCTCAAGGCCGACGGCATCGAGACGGTGTCCGGCAATGCGGTCAAGGGGGAGGTATTCGCCTCGGCCAATGCCGCTGGCGCCCGGCGGCTGATCCTGGCCATCCCCAATGCCTTCGAGGCGGGCCAGATCATCCTCAAGGCCAAGGCCGCCAATCCGGAGATGCTGATCGTCGCGCGTGCCCATTCCGACGCCGAGGTCGATCACCTCACAGGCCTCGGCGCCGACAAGGTGATCATGGGAGAGCGCGAGATCGCGCGCGGCATCGTCGAGCAGGTGCTGGCAGCGGACGCGCCGCCGATCGGCGATCCCAAGCCGTCACCGGCGGCTGCCTGATCGGCTGGGGTACAATCAGGCGCTGTTGCTAGCGGCGAGCTGGGCAAGATGGCCGGGCAGATCGGTGCCGGAGCCAGCCGCATTGATGGTGTCGAAATAATCGTGCCAGCCGGACGCGGCGATGCCCTGCAAGAGCGCGTCGAGTGCTGCATCGTCGGGGAAACGCCAGATGGCGAAGAAACGATGCGGGGCGGGATGGATCTTGGTGGCATCGGTTTCACCCAGGGCAATCGCCTCGACGCCGAGCGCTGACAAGGCGGCCATGCCGGCACCTATGGCTTCGAAGAATGCCTGGCGCCCGGCTGCGTCAAGTGCCAGCCATGCGGGTTTCGGAGTGTAGAGCTCGGCTAGATAATGCGCCATGTTGGTTTCCTTTCGACAAGGCGCTGCCAACGGCCACGGGATGCGGCCGCGTTTGCAAGCGCGGGAATTGGGTTAGGGAGCAGGCGCCGCGTCAGCTGGGAGGCGCGCTGGGCTTTGCTGCTGCGGGATCGAGATTTTGCCAGACACGGCTAAGCAGATCGCCAAACAGCTGGCGGTCGTCGGCGCTGAAGCCGGCAAACAGCGTAGCAATCCATCTGGTGTGCTCATCGAACAGGTCACGTGCCGCTGTCTGCCCCTTGGCGCTCAGGCGCACCGAGATCTTGCGGCGGTCCTCAATGCCCGGATGGCGCGCCAGGAAACCGTCGCGTTCGAGCCCGTCGAGCAGCCCGGTGATCGTCGCGCGGGTGACGCCAGCGCGCTCGGCCAGCTCGTGCGGCGACAGCCCTTCTGGGCGATCGTGCAGCAGAAATAAAAGCACGAACTTGCCCTCGGACAGCTGGTGCGGGGCGAGACGGGCGGCGCAATCCCGGTCGATCGCCGACGACAGTGCCAGGATTTCCAGGCACAGCCGCAAGCCAGCCTCAGGCCTGCCCCGGCGCTTGGCCTCGTCCAGCAGAGCGAGATGTTTCTGTTCGAGCATTGTCATACGTCGCCATATAGTATGGCGCCATATTAACTGTCAATCGCCGTTTGAACGCGATCCGCGCAAGCCAGGCGAAAAGGCTAGTTCCCCAAAAGCACGTCCAGAATAGAGGTCTCGCGGCGCTGGGTCGGACCACCGACATCGCCGGGGGGTACCGGGCGGCGGATGGAGGCAGTCGAGGATTGCTCCTGCGCACCGGCATCACCGACCTGCTCGACCGGCCGGCGTTGCTGCACAGGCTGCGGCGCTGCCGGGAAGCTGTTCTCGTCGAGAGGCTGATTTTCGATGGCGACATCGGGCGTTGCGGGCTGGGGCGTCCACGAGCCCGGCAATGCCGCCACCGGCACGCCCTCATGGGCCGCGACCATGAATTCGTGCCAGGCGAGCGCCGGCAGCGCGCCACCGGTGACCTTCTTCATCGGCTTGCCGTCGTCATTGCCGAACCACACGCCGGTGGTCAGGTTCGCGGTATAGCCGACGAACCAGGCATCGCGCGAATTCTGGCTGGTGCCGGTCTTGCCGGCGGCCGGCCAGGCGAAGGCAGCCTTCTTGGCCGAGCCCTCCTCGACCACCCCGGCCATCATGGCGTTCATCATGCCAACGACCTCGGGGCTGATGACACGCGGTCCACCCCCGGCGGTGCTTTCATACAGCACCTTGCCGTCGGTCGTGGTCACCCGCCGGATGATGTGCACGTCGGGGCGATAACCGCCATTTGCGAAAGGTACATACGCCGCCGTCAGCTCGAGCGGCGTCACCTCGGATGTGCCGAGCGCGATCGAGACATTGGGCTGCAGCTCGGATTCGATGCCCATGCGATGGGCAGCCTCGACCACGGCGTTCGGCCCGACTTCCATGGCGAGCTGGGCGGCAACAGAGTTCAGCGATTTGGCAAGCGCTGTCTTCAGCGTCACCTTGCCGAAATATTTGCCATTGTAGTTTTCCGGGGTCCATTTGCCGATCTTGATCGGCGCGTCGTTGCGCACGCTGTCTGGCGTACGGCCCTGCTCCACGGCTGCCATGTACACGAAGGGCTTGAAGGCCGAGCCCGGCTGGCGTCGCGCTTCGGAGGCGCGGTCGAACTGGCTGGTCGAATAATCGTAGCCGCCGACCATGGCGCGCACCGCGCCCGAATTGTCGATCGACACCAGCGCGCCCTGGCTGACATTGAGCTTCTGGCCGTTCTCGTCGATCAGGCGCCGGATCGATTTTTCGGCTAGGTCCTGCAGCGTCATGTCGACCGTGGTGTCGACGATGATGTCGGAACGGACCTCGCCGATAAGCTCGGGAAGCTCCTGCATGACGCGGTCGGCGACGTAGTTTTCCGAACCAGTCCAGAACGAGGCGACACGAGCCGCTGGCGCGTTAACGGCGTTGGCCAGTTCCTTTTCGCCGATCATGTCCTGGTCGCGCATCGCACCCAGAACCAGTTGGGCGCGGTCGCCGGCAGCCTGAGGGTCGCGGGCCGGCGATAGCCTGGACGGCGCCTTGAGCAGGCCTGCGAGCAACGCTGCCTCGGCAAGCGTCACGTCGCGCGAGGACTTGCCGAAATAGCGCCGCGAGGCCGCTTCCACGCCGTAGGAACCCGAGCCGAAGAACACCCGGTTGAGATACATTTCAAGGATCTGGTCCTTGGTGTGCTTCTGCTCCAGCCAGATCGCCAGCAGCACTTCCTGCACCTTGCGCTCCAATGTGCGGTCAGGCTTCAGAAACAGGTTCTTGGCCAGCTGCTGGGTCAGCGTCGAGCCGCCCTGGGTGAAGCGCCCATGCAGGAACCTTGTCGACACGGCGCGCGCAAGGCCAATCGGGTCAAAGCCGAAATGCGAATAGAAGCGCTTGTCTTCGATCGCGATCACGGCCTGGGGAATGTAAGGCGACATCTGGTGCAGGCCGACGGCCTCGCCGCCGGTCATGCCGCGATTGGCGATCAGCTTGCCGTCGACGCCGACGATCTTGATGTTGGGCGAGCGGTCGGGGATCGCCCATGTCGTGGCGCTCGGCATCTTGGCGCCGTAATAGACAACGATGCCGGCGGCAGCGATGCCGCCCCAGATGGCGAGCACGAAGCACCAGTAGACCAGCCGGCCGACGATGCCGAACATGCCACGGCGGGGCTTCTTGACCCGGCCGCGCGGCGTCGACCTTGTCTTGGAGGATTTGCGTTTGGCCGGGGCTTTGCGGCTAGGCACGACGCGATCCTCCTCGCGCACCGAAAACACCTCGTCTTCCGCATCGTTGCGCGGGCTGTCGAAGCTGGGCTCGATGCGTCTGTCTTTTCGGTTCGCCATACCTGTCTGTCCGGCCCCCATGCCAATGGCGTTCCGGTTGGACATTAAATGCGGCGATTTAAGGAGGCATTAAGTGAAGCGGTGTGGAGAAGCGTGGGGCTACGGCCGAACTGCCTCACGGCCCAATGGTCTTGTTGAGAGCAGCCGAGATGCGTTCGCGCAGTATCTCGGCGATGTCGGTGTCCATATGCAGGCGCACGCGGCCACCGCGCGCATCGACAAGCGTCACCGCAACGCCGTCGAGCGTGTCGTCCTTGGCCGGCTCGACAGCCGCAACCATGAACTCATGCTCTTTTCGGTCGGGTTTTTCGGCCATGGCGGTTCTCCCTGGCAGGGCGACCAGATGATACGCCTATTCTTCCTCGTCGTCGCCACCAGGCTTGGACCAGGAGTGCGGGGAAATCCGCTTTTGGGTGTCGCTGTCGACATAGGCCCACCAGCCCTCGTCGCTGTCGTCCCATTGGCCACCGGCAGCCTTGAGGCGGGTGAGCGAACGGTATTGCGCGAGCGATTCGTTTTCCTGGCCGTCGCGGTCGGYCCAATAGACCATGACCTTTGAGCCATCCTTGGGTGCGGTGGCGATCGGCAATTTGGCGCTCATGCGGTTCCCCTCAAATCTGATTGCGAACAACAGCCGACCGCGCGGCCCGGTAAAGCCACGCGGCGGCGAATGTCATCGGCGCGTCAGCAAAGCCGCCAACAGACCGAAAACGGCAACGCCCACGAGCGCAGTGGTCATCGGATTGTCTTGAGCGGTCTTTTGAGCTGCACGCGCCTGCTTGCGCATCGCCGGCATCGCGTCGGAAAAACGTTCGTAGAACCCATCATAGAGCTCTGAGGCGCTTTCGCGGGTATCGGCAAGTGCTGCCGTGCTGCGCTTGGACATCGCCTTGGTCAGCGAAGCGACCTGCTTGGTCAGCTGGGAAACCTGTTCTTCGAGGTCGGTCTGGATTTCTTCACGGGTCGTGGCCATTCGGGTATATCCTTTCACTAGATTACCC
>NZ_JBFUKO010000034.1:0-21896 GCF_056400805.1 Aminobacter sp. P4_H6_2 | reverse complement strand
CAACAGTGGTGCCGAACGGGCCGCCCTTGGCGCGCACCGGATCGACGTGGATCCACTGGTGATCACCGGTCGCCTCGGCAAAAGTGTCGATGCGCTTTTGGTCGATCGTCAGCCAATCGCTTGAACCGAGGTTCTGGCCAATTGCCGCCACCGCCTCTTCAGGCGAAGAGAAGACGAGCCCCATCGTCACGACCTTTGGCTGGAGACGGAGACGATCTCGCCGACCATGTAGCCGGCGTAGTCGCTGGCAAGGAACATCATGACGTTGGCGATCTCCCAGACTTCCGCGGCGCGGCCGAAGGCTTCCTGGCTCGCCAGGGCGTCGAGCTGCTCCTGCGGCGCCGAGCGCTTGAGGAAGTCATGCATGGCAATCGACGGCGACACCGCGTTGATGCGGATGCCGTATTCTGCGGCTTCGACCGCCGAGCAGCGGGTGAACGCCATCACTCCGGCTTTCGCCGCTGCGTAGTGCGACTGGCCCTTCTGGGCGCGCCAGCCAAGCACCGAGGCGTTGTTGACGATGGCGCCCTTGCCGCGCGGCTGCATCTTCTTCAGCGCCGCGCGGGTCATGCGCATGGTTCCCGTCAGCGTCACGTCCAGAACCAGGTTCCACTCCTGGTCGGTCATCTCGACAACGGGCTTCAGGCCACCAAGACCGGCATTGTTGATCAGCACGTCAATGCCGCCGAACTTTTCTTCGGCAGCGTCGACCAGCGTCTGGACCTGTACCTCGTCGGTGACGTTGCAGAGCTGGCTGTAGATCTCGACGGTCGACGAAAACTCGCGCAGCTTCTCGGCAGCTTCAGCCAGGCGGCGGTCATGGACATCCGAGATCATGATCGCGCGGCAGCCTTCCTCGATCGCCTTGCGGGCGGCGGCAAAGCCGATGCCGACGCCGGCGGCGGCGGTGATGAGCACCGAACGGCCCTTGAGCAGGCCATGGCCTTCGACATAAGGCGGAACGGGGATGATTTTGGTGGCGGTCATTGATCGAACGTCCTGCTGTCTAATTATTTCTTGAAGTCGGAGTCGCGCTTGCCGACGAAGGCATCACGGGCTTCCTGCGATTCCTGGGTCAAGTAGGCTTGGGCCGTGAACCCTTGCTCCCAGCGATACTTCTTCTCGAGATCGCCGTCCTCGATGCCGTTCAGCGCCTCCTTGGCGAGCCGGATCATGATCGCGCTCTTGGCGGCGATGGTCTTTGCCAATTCCATCGCGGCAGCGCGCAGCTCCTCACGCGGAACGATCTTTTCGACAGCCCCCAGGCGGTAGGCCTCGGCCGCATCGATCGGCTCGCCGGTGAAGTACATCTGGCGAACCTTCTGGACCGGAAACAGGCGCTGCAGGTGCGCGCCAGCGCCCAGAGCGCCACGGTCGACTTCCGGCACGCCGAAGGTCGCGTCGGGCGAGCAGATGATAATGTCAGCCGAGCCGCAGATGCCGATGCCGCCGCCGAGAATGTAGCCATGCGCCGCCACGATCACCGGCTTGAGGCCGCGATGCACGGAGCGGAAGGTCTCCCAGTTGCCAGCGTTCACCTCAGGGATGCGCTCGGGATGCTTCTGCAGTTCCTTGATGTCGACGCCAGCGCAAAAGCCCCGGCCCTCGGCGCGGATGACGATCACACGCACCTCAGGGTCGGCATTCAGGCCGTCGATGGCCTGCGAAAGCTTGCGCCAGCCGATGCTGTCGAGCGCATTGACCGGCGGGTTTTCGATCACCAGCTCGGCCATGCCTGCGTCGATCTTGGTCCAGAACTGATCGCTCATCGCGAGACTCTCCTTCACTTCGTGGCGACGAGCGCCGAAATTTCCCTAAGCCGCGCTTCGGCCTCGGCGACGATGCGTGTAATCAGCTCCTCGCAGCTTTCGAGCTTGTCGATCATCGCTGCCGCCTGGCCAGATGGCAGCAGGCCGGTTTCCGTGTTGCCTTCGACCACGCCGCGCTGCACCAGCGTCGGCAGGTTCGGTGCCATCACAGTCTGAGCAAAGCTGTTTTCGCCGCTCGACAGAACCTTGAGCCCAAGCTTGGCCATGGCGATCGGGCCGAGGCCAGCCTCCTTGCCCCACTGGCGGGCATATTTCATGCTCATCGCAAGCCTCGCTGGYAGGCCCATGCTTTCAAGGCGCCTGATCTCGGCATTCTCGATGAAGCGCTGCGGCATGCCGTCGACGGCGGTGGTCGTGCGGATCAGCGTCGGGTCCTTGGTGGCGAGGTAGCGGTCAAGCGCTGAGCGCGGGACCGGCGATTCCTTGGTCATCAAGAAACGCGTGCCCATGGCAATGCCAGCTGCGCCATATCCGAGAGCGGCCGCCAGGCCGCGACCGTCGAAGAAGCCGCCCGCGGCAACGACCGGCACCTTCACCGCGTCAAGCACCTGGGGCAACAGGATGGTAGTCGGCACGGCACCCGTATGTCCGCCGCCCTCGCCGCCCTGCACTGTGATGATGTCGGCACCAAGTTCGACAGCCTTGATCGCGTGCTTGACCGCGCCAACTGTCGGCATGCAGACAACTCCGGCGTCCTTCAGCCGCTTGATCGTTTTGGCATCGGGACCGCGACCGTAGCTGACGGCGCGAACCTTGTGCTTGATGACAGCCGCAATCACTTCCTCGGCGTTGGGCTGGAACATGTGAAAATTGACGCCGAAGGGACGGTCGGTCTTCGACTTGATGGCAAGGAGCTGGTTTTCGACATCGCCCGGCTCTGTGGTCGCACCGGCAAAGAAGCCGAAGCCGCCGGCATTGCAGGTGGCGGCAGTCAGATTGGCGTCGGCGACCCAGCCCATGGCCGTCTGCACAACCGGGAAGCGGCTCCCGAGGCGTTCGCACAGGACGGTATGCAGGCTCATGGTCATTCTCTCTTGCTGAATTCGGCGACCGCCCATTGCCCTATCGACATGGGGCGATCACGCTGTCTCGTTTCAAATGATGCGCCGCACAAAGCCGAACATCGTCTGAATGAACTAACGGCCATTTTCAGTAGAAGACGCGGCCGCCATTGACCATCAGCGTCTGGCCGGTAATGAAGCGCGCCTTGTCGCTGGACAGGAACACCACCGCGTTGGCGATGTCTTCAGGCTCGCTCAGTTCGCCCAGCGGGATCATGTTCTTGGCGCGCTCATAGGCGTCCTTGGGAATGCGCTGCATGGCGCGCGTGTTCGTCGGCCCAGGGCAAACGGCGTTGACGTTGACCTTGAACGGCCCGAGTTCGCGGGCGAGTGCACGGGTGAAGCCAAGCACACCAGCTTTGGCCGAAGCATAATCGACTGTGCCGATGTCACCATTCATCGCCGAGTCGGACGAGATGGACACAATCTTGCCCGAGCGGCGCTCGCGCATGTCTTCGACCACCTGACGGGTGCAGGTCAACGTGGTCATGAGCGATACCCCGACAACGAACTGCAGTGTTTCGGGCTTGGCTTGCCAGAATTCCGAGTAATTCTCCCGCGCGGTCTGCCCGATGTTGTTGAGCAGGATATCGACAGGCCCCAGTTCACGCTTGATGCGGGCAAAGCTGTCGACGACAACCTGCTGATCCGTCAGGTCGCCGACCAGCGGCAGCGCGCGTACGTCAAACGCCCGCACCAATTCGGCGGTCTCGGCAAGAGCATCGGCCTCGCGGTCGAGAATGGCAACGTCAGCGCCTTCCTGGGCATAGGCGATGGCCGCGGCGCGGCCGATGCCGTTGCCTGCCCCTGTCACCACGGCAATCTTGCCTGCGAATTGTCTCGTCTGTGCAGTCATGTTTCCTCCGCGCGGAACGCCCGCTATTGCACTTTTCTGGATCAGCCACCGAAGCGGCCGAACAATTTCAGGACCTCGTAAGACAAATCATCGGGTCCTGGCCGCCCGAGCGGGCTGCCGGCGGCGAAATCGCGATAGGCATCGGCATCGACGCTGCGCTTGGTCGACCAGTCGAGCGTGATCGAACGGCCCGTGAAGCGCCATTCACCCTCGTCGCGCCGGTAGCGGTCGAGGCTGCGGCTGCCGGTGATCACTTCATGGGCATCGGCGCCGTGCGTGCGATGATAGTTGATCTTGTATATCTCGCCTTCGGCACGTTCGCCGTCGATTTCGAAGCTGGCGTTGACCACGTAATGCGCAGTCGCGGCATAGTTCGACAGCGCTTTTTCGACAAAGGCGACGTAGGCGTCCGGCCCGCCGACGAACATTTCGCCATGCACCTCGTGGGCATCGTCGTGGTAGAGGCTGCGCAGCAGCGCGAAATCACGCCGGTCGACCGCCCGCGAATAAGCCGTCACTAGTCGCCGCAGCGCGTCGCGCGCCGCAAGTTGGCTCAGGTCCACCTCCCGAATGCCCATACAGGTCCTCCCAAACCTCACCGCGCCAGGGGCGGCGCGAATGTATTCATCACAGCTTGCCGCGCGGCTCCTTGGGCATGCCAAGCCCTTGCTCGGCGATGATGTTGAGCTGGATCTCGTTGGTGCCGCCGTAGATCGTGTCGGCGCGGGCAAACAGGAACATCTGCTGCAGACGCTCACGGCGCGGATCGTTTGAAACGACGTTGGCGTCCATGCCCAGCACATCCATGGCAAGCTTGCCGAGGTCGCGGTGCCAGTTCGACCAGTGGTATTTGTAGGAAAGGGCCTCGCGACGCGTCTCCGCTGAGGGCTCGTCGCTCAACACGCGCATGGCAAGATAACGCATGGCACGCAGCCCGACCCAAGCGCGGGCAACACGCTGGCAAATGGCTGGCGAGCGGTCCGAACCGTTCTCCTTGGCGAGCTCGACGATCAGGTCGAGTTCCTGCTGGAAACCCATCTGCTGGCCAAGCGTGGAAATCCCTCGTTCGAAGCCAAGTAACGCCATGGCGATCTTCCAACCGTCGCCGGGCTTGCCCAAAACATGATCAGCCTTGGCGCGGGCGCCATCGAAGAACACCGAATTGAATTCGGAACCGCCGCCTATCTGCTTGATCGGATGGATTTCAACGCCCGGCTGGTCAAGCGGCATCAGCAAGAAGATCAACCCGTTGCGCCCGACCGATGCTTCATCGCTGCGCGCCACGACGAAGACCCAGTCCGACAGATGCGCAAGCGAGGTCCACACCTTCTGGCCAGAGACCAGCCAGTCACCGGTCTCGGCTTCCTGCCTGGCGCGGGTCTTGATGTTGCCGAAGTCGGATCCGGCACTCGGCTCGGAATAGCCTTGGCACCAGAATTCGGTACCGCTCAGGATACCGGGCAGGAAGCGCTGTTTTTGCTCCTCGGTTCCGAAGGCGATCAGCGTCGGCCCCATCAACCCTTCGCCGATATGGCCCATGCGGCCCGGTCCGCCGGCACGGCTGTATTCTTCCTGGAACACGACCTGCTCGGCGACCGAAAGTCCGCGTCCGCCGTGCTCAACTGGCCAGCCGGGACAGGTCCAGCGACCGGTTGCCAGTTCGCGCTCCCATTCCTTGCGCAGTTCAGGCAAGGCATCGCCCTCACCCGAGCCGCCGCGATGCTTGAGCTCCGCGAATTTGCCGACCAGATGTGTATCCATCCAACCGCGCACTTCGGTGCGGAAAGCGTCGAGATCGCTCATGAACGGCCTCCATCGCTGAATAGGGCTGCGGCAATGCGGTCGAGATGCGCCTCGCGCGAACCGAGCAGGCAAGCCGACGCCTGGGCGCGTTTGAAATAGAGATGCGGATCGTATTCCCAAGTGAAACCGACACCGCCATACAGCTGGATCGCTTCTTCGGCGGCGAGGTACTGCACGTCCGATGCCACGATGCGCGCACCAGCGATTTCGAGCGCGCTTTCGGCCACTTCGATATGACCGAGGGACGCGGCCGCGCCAAAAACCAGCGAACGCGCCTCGGCGATGTCGACGACCAGCTTTGCGCAGCGGTGCTTGATCGCCTGGAACGACGCGATGGTGCGGCCAAACTGCACGCGCTCGGAAATGTAAGCGAGCGTAATGTCGAGTGCGCCCTGTGCCGCCCCCACCTGTTCAGCGGCGAGGCCAAGATTGGCGAATGACAATGCCTGCCGGAACTCGGCTTCGATCACTCCGCCGCCATCGATGCGGCTTTCCGCCGACACTTCGAGCCCAGCCAGCTCAAGCGAGGCAATCGAGCGGGTAGCGTCCATCACTTTGAGCGGCGTGATTTTCTGGCCGGCCTCGCGCGCTAGGGCAAAGAGTGCGAGCTCGCCATCGTCAAGCCGGGCCGGGATCAACACTACGTCGGCAGCTGCGAGGTCGATCACCTGGTCGACCTTGCCATCGAGCCGGTAACCGCCGGCCGTTTTGGTGGCCTTGACCGCAACCATCGCCAGCGGATCGGCTGCGGAAGGTTCGGCAATGGCAACTGTCACGGCCATTTCGCCGACGGCGATGGCCCTTAGATATTTCGCCTTGGCTGCTTCGCTTCCCACCGACTGGAGAAGTGGTGCCGCCAGGCATACCGTCGACCAGAAGGGCACGCAGGCAAGTCGCGAACCGGTGAGTTCCATCAAGATTGCGACTTCGGTCGCGCCAAGGCCCAGTCCGCCGAATTCCTCAGGAATTGCCATCGCGCACCAGCCGAGTTCGCGCGAAATGATGTTCCATAGATTGGCATCATATGCGGCGCCGGTGTCGATGACACGCCGAATGGCTTCAGACGAAGACTGCTCGCGCAAGAAGCGTTCTGCCTCCTCGCGGATCATCTGCTGGTCGGATGTGAATTCAAGGATCATGCGGGTCCATCACGCGTGAGGTGTGGCTTCAAGCTATCGGGCTCGGCAATGAATGCGAAAGCGCTTCATGCCGGATGCCATTGGCAGACGCCAGCAGCATCGTCCGAATGTGGGATGCCCGTTCGCCTTGGCAGCCACTCTATGGAAGACCGATTAGCATTTGGCGGCCGCGACTTCAGTGGAGGAAAGAATGGGGCTCAAGCGTTTCGACAACAAGGTGGTGCTCGTCACCGGCGCCGCAACCGGCATCGGTCGTGCCACAGCCCTGCGCCTCGCTTCCGAAGGCGCGACGCTGATCCTCGCCGACCGCAATGTCGAAGGTGCGCAAAAAGTGTGCGCTGCCGCCACCGAACAGTACGCTACGCGCGCCAACGCGATTGCCTATGATGCAGCGGACACGGCCTCCGCTCGCCGCATGGTCGACGAAGCGCTCGCCCTGCATGGCCGACTCGACAGCCTCATCAACAATGCCGGCATCTATCGCCGCGATCATTTCGCCAAACAGACCGGCGAAGAGTGGTCGCAGGTCTTCGGCATCAACCTGGAAAGTGTCTTCCATGTCGTGCACCAGGCACTGCCGGCGCTGATCGCCTCGCGTGGCAATGTCGTCTCGACAGCTTCGACCGCCGGTCTCGACGGCATCGCTTATGCGGCTGCCTATGCCGCGTCCAAGGCCGGCATCATCGCCATGACAAAATCGCTGGCGACCGAATATGCACCCAAGGGCGTCCGCTTCAATGCCGTCTGCCCGGGCCGGGTGCGCACTGAAATCGGCACCGGCCTGTCGCCCATCGAGGACCAGGATCCGGCCATATCGGTCCGCCCCTCGAAGCTCCTGGGGAAGGTCGAGACCGGCGAACCCGAGGATATAGCGGGGGCCTTCGTATATCTCGCTTCCGACGACGCCTCGTATGTCTCGGGCGCGGTCATCGTGGTCGACGGTGCACAGACCGTCGGCTGAAGGCGAAGCGACTCGTTCAAATCATTGGAGGATCCCATGTCGGATACCGAAACGCGGCTCGCCACGCTCGAAGCGCGGATCAAGAGCCTGGAGGACCAGCTCGCCATCTATCAGTTGCTCGCGACATACGGCCCTTCGGTCGACAGCCGTACAGGCGATGTCACCGCCTCGCTCTGGGCGGAAAATGGCAGCTATGACTACGGTGCCGCTCCGCTGGAAGGCGCTGCCACCGTCGGTTCTCTGGTCAACATCGAGCCGCACGTCCACTATGTCGCTGACGGCTGCGCCCATGTCATCTCCATGCCGCATGTCTCGGTCGACGGCGACCGGGCGGTGGCTACCGGCTATTCACGTGTCTACCTCAACCAGGGCGACCATTGGCGTGTCGAGCGTGCCGGGGCCAACCGGTGGGAACTGGTTCGCAGCGCTGACGGGTGGCGAGTGCAGAACCGCGTCAACCGCTTGCTCAACGGCCAGCCGGAAGCCCGCGCTTTGCTGTCAGAAGGTATCAAGCCCAAGGGCTAACGCTCGCCTTGAGATCCGATCGGACGCAGGTGACGACATCGTCCAAATGTGGGATGCCCCTATCGTTCCCCGTCGCCATGCTCACCGCCGGGAGGACATGAAATGAAGGCACTTGAAGGCAAGGCGGTGGTCATCACCGGGGCCGGTTCTGGCCTTGGCGCTGCATATGCGCGCCACGCGGCCGGGCAAGGTGCAGCTGTGGTTGTCAACGACATCAGCGCCCAGGCCGCCCAGGCGACGGTCGACGCTATCACCGCTTCAGGCGGCAGGGCTGTCGCCCACGCAGGCGATGTTTCCTCCTGGAACTACGCCCAATCGCTGGTCGACGCCTGTATCGACGCGTTCGGCGCGATATCAGGCATCGTCAACAACGCCGGCATCCTGCGCATCGRCAAGATACTCGACCTGACCGAGGCGGATCTTCGCCGGATGATCGAGGTCAATCTGATCGGCACCGCCGCCTGCGCCAGCCACGCGGCGCGGCGCATGCTGGCTGCCGGCAAAGGCGGATCGATCGTCAACGTCGCATCCGGCTCGCAGGCCGGCGACATCGCGCTTGGCGGCTATGGCGCAACCAAGGGCGGCGTAGCCTCGCTGACCTATAGCTGGGCAATGGAACTGCGCGGCACAGGCGTCCGCGTCAACGCATTGTCGCCGCTGGCCGAGACGGCAATGGCCGCTCAAAACAAGGCGCTGATGGCCGAACAGGCTGCCAGCCGAGAGGTGCACTACGCCGCCCTGCCCGATCCAGAAATTAACGCACCGGTCGTCAGTTTCCTGCTCTCCGATGCCGCGGAAAAGATCAATGGCCAGGTGGTGCGCATCGCCGGGAAGCAGCTGTCATTCGTAACGCATCCCTTGATTGCCGACCCCGTTCTCGAAGGTGACTGGAACGATGTTGCTGTACATACCGCTTTCGCCGAAACCCTGGCCAACAACCAGCAGCCTCTCGGCCTCGGCTACGCGAGGAGCCCCCAATGAGCGCACAGGACACCGATAGGCCCGTCGCGGTGGTCACCGGCGCCAGCAGGGGCCTTGGCCGTGGCATCGCGATTGCGCTCGGCGAAGCCGGCTTCACCGTCTACTGCACCGGCCGCAGCGACAAGGCGGCCATCGGCTCCTGGGGCGGCACTGTCCGCGTGACCGCCGAGGAAATCGACAAGGTTGGGGGCAAGGGCATCGTCGCTATCTGCGATCACCTCGACGACAGCCAGACCGAGGCGTTGTTCAAGCGTGTCGATGCCGAACAAGGCCGCCTTGATCTTTTGGTGAACAATGCTTTCGCCATGCCCGACTGGGCCGTGCCGGATGGCAATTTTTGGGAAAGGCCGCTGACGCTTTGGCGTGACATGATCGATGTCGGGCTGCGCTCCAGCTATGCAGCAAGCCGTTTCGCCGCCCAGATCATGGTTCGCCAGCGCTCTGGGCTGATCGCCAACACGTCCGGCCCCGGTGGCAAGGTCTATCGCCACAGCCTGCCCTACGGAATAGGTAAGGCCGGCCAAGACAAGTTCGCGCACGACATGGCCCATGAGTTGCTGCCGTTCAACGTGGCTGCGATCTCGCTATGGCCGGGACTAATCGGCACTGAACGTACATTGGCGGGCATCGCCGCCGGAGGCGTGGTCGGCGACAATGCCGGCACCTTGCCGCATCTTGAAACGCCGTTCTTCATTGGCCGTGTTCTCGCAGCCGTCCATGCCGCAAGAGATGCCATGTCGCTCAGCGGCGGAACCTTCTATTCGACCGAACTTGCCGAGCGTTACGGCGTCATGGATGCCGATGGCCGTCGCCCTCTTTCGCGCCGGCCGATGTTCGGCTCTCCACTCTATCAGCCGGTTTGCGGCGAAGTCGGCGTGAGCACATCATGATCCTGGCTGGCTACGACAAGAACCCTGCATCATCGCAGGCTTACAGATGTGCGAACCGTATTATATTCGAATTGACCACAGTCTTGGGCTGCGGACGATTCGACCCACGGTTGCTTGCGAAACAATCACGGGCCGGTGTTCGCCCACTGAGCCTGGAGATTCGGCGTTGAGCAGGATGGCGCGAATGACACAAACGGATACGGCTGGTATCGGCGCTGAAGCTTTGGATCGCGAGCTCTCGGCACGTGCATCCACGAACCCGCGCAAGGAACTGGTTCGCGAACAACTGATCGACATCGCCGCCGAACTTTTCGACAGCAAGGGCTACGTCCAGACCAGCATCAACGACATTGCCCAGGCGCTTGGGCTTGGCCGCTCGGCCGTCTACCACTACTTTCGCAACAAAGAAGAGATGTTGGCGGCCTTGGTCGAATCCGAGGCGCTCACGCCTTCGCATCGGTTGCAGGAACTGATGGCCTCACCGGGCCTGTCGGCGTCGGACAGACTGCGCCGCGCGGTTGTCGATGGTATCGTCCGCAGGCTGTCTTCGGGCGCCCGATTCATCTTGCTGTCGCGCCTGGAAACGCAGATCCCGGAAGCTCTCGGCCCACTCTACAACCAGGGTCGCCGCCACATATACGATTTTTACGTGCGCTGCATTTCGGACGGCATGGCGAGCGGCGAGTTCCGCGCTGTCGACCCCAAGGTCACCGCCTTCGCCGTGATCGGCATGGCCAACTGGACGTCGCGCTGGTACTCGCCTTCAGGCGCCAAGACGCCAACGGAGATTGGCGAGATCATCGCCGACCTGGCGCTCGCCGGCCTGCGCGCCCATGAAGACCAGCCGCGCGACGCAGAAGCCGTGCGCCAGACAATCGCAGGTTTGCGCCAACAGATCGACGATCTGGAGAAGTTGGTAAAGTGAGCCTTTGTCGGCCGCCGATCACGCCGACGGCCAACACCAACGATCAGGTTCAGTCGAACTTCACGCCGGCATGCGCGATGAAGGCGCTATAGGTCTCGAAGCGGATGATCGGGTCCGCGCCCTTGTAGGCGCGGATATGATCCAGCACCGCCTGGCGCGAACGGCGCCACATCGGCGGCACGATCTCCAGCATCGGCCCGTAAAGCGAAGGCGACTTGTAATAGATGATCGGCTGCGTCTGTCCGGCGACGCGGATTTCATAGTCGCGTTCGTAGCCGGCTGCCTCGACACGCTTCGTCGCTTCGTCGTGATCATGCACCCAAAAGCCAAGGTGCTGCAGGCCCTCGCGTCCAGCCTTGAGAAAGTCCGTATAGGGCGATGTTGCGTCGTTGGTCTGTTCGATGAGCTCGATCTGGACGTCGCCCATGTAGGCGAATGCCAGCTTGAGCTCGACCTGTACGGGTTCGCCGCGATGATAGGTGATGCCAACCGGCTGGCTGACCCCGTGTTCCATGAAGATGAATGGACCGACGCCGAACACGTCGATCCAGTGGCGCATCGCGGCTTCGATGTCGCGAACGACGAAGCCAAGCTGGGTCGCGGGGCCGAGTATGGGCCTGAGACCTTGTTGAATTTCGATCTCGCTACCAATCATCGAACGCCCTCCCCGTAGTTCCATTCGTCAGTTGAAGATTTCGAACAGTCCGGCAGCCCCCATGCCGCCGCCGACGCACATGGTGACGACGCCGTATTTCACGCCACGGCGGCGTCCCTCGATCAGCAGGTGGCCGCTGGTGCGCGCGCCGGTCATGCCGAAGGGATGGCCGACCGCGATGGCGCCGCCATTGACGTTGAGCTTTTCCGGGTCGATGCCCAGCATGTCACGGCAATAGACGGCCTGGCTGGCGAAGGCCTCGTTCAATTCCCACAGGCCGATATCGTCGACCTTGAGCCCGTGCTTTTGCAGCAGCTTGGGGACGGCGTAAATCGGACCGATCCCCATCTCCTCGGGCGCACAGCCGGCAACGGCCATGCCGCGATAGGCGCCGAGCGGCTTCAACCCGAGCTGTTCGGCACGCTTGGCTTCCATGACCACCAATGCTGCAGCACCGTCGGAGAGCTGCGAGGAGTTGCCGGCAGTGATGTATTCGCCAACCTTGATGACTTCACCGTCGGCGAAAACCGGCTTCAGCTTGGCCAGGCCTTCAAGATTGGTATCGGCGCGGAAACCTTCGTCTTGCGCCAGCGTCACGTCCTGGAAGCTGGTCTCGTTGGTCTCCTTGTTGACCACCATCTTGCGCGAGGCCATCGGAACGATCTCGTCGTCGAAACGTCCGGCCTGGTGGGCAGCGGCCGTACGCAACTGGCTCGCCAGCGAGAACTCGTCCTGCACTTCGCGGTTGATGCCATACTTCCTGGCGACGATCTCCGCGGTCTCGATCATCGTCATGTACATATGCGGCCAATGCTCGGTCACGGCCTGCGAGCGCGCGCGAAAAGTGTTCTTGTGCTTGTTCTGGGTCAGGCTGATCGACTCGACRCCGCCGGCAACGACAGTTTCCATGCCGTCGACGATGATCTGCTTGGCGGCAATCGACAGAGCCATCAGGCCCGACGAGCACATGCGGTCGATAGTCATGCCTGGGACATTGTCCGGCAGGCCGGCGGCGGCAGCACTGAGGCGACCGATGTTGTAGCCCTGTGTGCCCTGCTGGGCCGAACAACCCAAAATGACATCTTCGACCGCGTCGGGGGCGATGCCCGCTCGCTTGACCGCTTCGCGCACCGCGTGGCCGGACAGTGCCGGGGCTTCGGTGTCATTGAAGGCACCGCGAAAGGCCTTACCGATTGGGGTACGGGCGACTGAAACGATGACGGCTTCTCGCAAGGGATGGCTCCAGAAATGCTATGTTTCGGCGGGGAACCGGAGACAAAGTGGGCGTTTGCGCCCCGCTTCGAAACGTCCGGAACCGAAGTTTTCCAACCACTTGCCTAGGAGCGTGCCAAGGTCTGAACATCGTCTGAAAAGACTAACGGTCGACGCGGGCTCGGAAACCCGCGCGGGAAATGCGATCAGACGTGGTAGCCGCCATCAACATTGATGACTTCGCCGGTGATGAAGCCGGCGCGGCTGGAGGCCAGGAACGAAACGGCTTCTGCGATGTCGATGGCCTTGCCGTTGCGGCGCAGAGGCGTGTTCATTGCAGCCGCTTGCGCGTATTTCTCGTCGATAAAGCCGAGCTTGGTCAGTTCCGTATGCTGGCCGGTCTCGATGATGCCAAGCGCCACGCCATTGGCGCGGATGCCGTAGCGTCCTTCTTCCTTGGCCACGCCCTTCATCAGCGCATGCACGGCGGATTTCGGCACCACCGACAATCCATCCGCTGAAGCATAGCGATATTGCGCCGAGCTCTGGCAGGCGACGATCGAGCCTCGTGCCTTGCGCAGATGCGGAATAGCGAAATGAATGACGTTGAAAAAGCCGAATGCGTCCTGCATCAAGTGCTTGCGCATCTGTTCCGGCTCGATCTTGCTCAGATGGATCAGCGGCACCAGCGGCCCGGCGGCATAGACGACCGTGTGGATACCGCCGCCAGCTTCGGCAACGCCGTCGATGAACGCGCGCGTCGCTTCGACATCCTCGATATTGAGCTTGTGGATGGAGGCCTTGCGGCCCTCGCCGCGTACGGCCTCTGCCGCAGCTTCGGCCTTGGCCTCGTTGCTATGATAAGTCAACGCCACGTCGCAGCCATCACGCGCCAGCACCCGGCAGATCTCGGCGCCAACGCCGCCGCTGCCGCCGATGACGATGGCTGTGCCTTCAGCCCGATACAACGCCTGCGTCGTGCTCATGGGGCTCGCTCCCTTATGATTTCATTGCCAGTTCGGCGTAGCGCCAGCCGAATTCGGCCACGGGCCGCGCCAGCGCGCCGGCTTCGCGGGCATGCGCATTCGATGCGTTGCCGTCGACCACACGCTTCATGATGCCTTGGCGGATGCCGGCAACGCGAAACAGACTGTAGGCCAGGTAGGCATACCAATGCCGATCCGAGCCCCCCTCCTGCCCGGTCGCTTTGAGATAGGCGTCGCGGTAGCTGCGCTCGTCGGGAATGCCGAGCCCGGTTATGTCGAGGTCGCCGAGGCCACGATAAGGCTTGTTCGGCAGGCGCCATGTCAGCATGTGATAGGCGAAGTCGGCCATCGGCTCGCCCAGCGTCGACAGCTCCCAGTCGACCAGAGCCAACACACGCGGCTCTGTCGGGTGAAACAACATGTTGTCGATGCGGAAGTCGCCGTGGATAAGCGAAGTGCGGGTTTCCGGCGGGATATTGTCAGGCAGCCATTCGATCAGCCGGTCCATCGCCTCGATGGTTTCGGTCTCGGAAGCGCGATACTGCTTGGACCAGCGCGCCACCTGGCGCGCGACATAGTCGCCGGGCTTGCCGAAACTTTCGAGGCCGATCGCCTTATAGTCGGTGTTGTGCAAGGCGGCAGCGACACGGTTCATCTCCATGTAGATCGCGCGGCGCTCGGTGGGTGACTGCTCCGGCAGCGACGGCGCCCAGAAGGAGCGACCCTCGACAAAATCCATGATGTAGAACATTGCCCCAACTATAGTCTCGTCGTCGCAGAGCAGCTTGGCGCCGGCCACCGGCACGTCGGTGTCGCGGAGCGCGCTGATGACGCGGAATTCGCGGTCGACCGCGTGTGCCGAGGGCAATAGCTTGCCGACCGGCTTCTTGCGCAACACCAGGCTGCGCTTGCCGTTGAAACTAAGCAGCATCGTCGGGTTGGACTGTCCGCCACGGAAGCGCTCAACAGTGAGCGTGCCCTCGCAGCCCTCAATGTTGGCTTTCAGATAGGCGTGAAGCCGCTCGACATTGATCGGGCTGTCGGCTGCGAGCGGTTCGGTACCGACGAAACGGCTGGCGTCCATGCTCCGCCCTCAGCCGATGTCAGCGTATTTGGCCAACTCGATGCGTCCGATCTGGTTGCGGTGCACCTCGTCGGGACCATCGGCGAAACGCAGCTTGCGGGCGTGCGCATAGTAGTTGGCGAGCACGAAGTCCTGCGACACACCTGCCGCGCCGTGGGCCTGGATTGCCCAGTCGATGACCTTGCAGGCCATGTTGGGCGCGGCGACCTTGATCATCCCAATCTCGGCGCGCGCCGCCTTGTTGCCGACAGTGTCCATCATGTAGGCGGCCTTCAGCGTCAGCAGACGCGCCTGGTCGATCATGATGCGGGATTCTGCGATGCGCTCCAGCGTCACCGACTGTTCACCGATGGGACGGCCGAACGCTACGCGACTTTTCACGCGCCGGCACATCAGCTCCAGGCAGCGTTCGGCAAGGCCAATCAAGCGCATGCAGTGGTGGATTCGACCAGGTCCAAGGCGGCCTTGCGCGATCTCAAAGCCGCGTCCTTCGCCGAGCAGCATGTTGGCAACAGGCACGCGCACATCCTCGAAGGTCATGTCCATGTGGCCGTGCGGCGCGTCGTCATAACCGAACACGGTCATCGGGCGCAAAACCTTGATGCCAGGCGTGTCCATCGGCACCAGGATCATCGACTGCTGCTGATGCTTGGCAGCGTTGGGATCGGTCTTGCCCATGAAAATCAAAAGTTCGCAATGCCGGTCGCCGACACCCGAAATCCACCACTTGCGGCCGTTGATGACATAATCGTCGCCGTTGCGGACAATCGAACTTTGGATATTGGTGGCGTCGCTGGAAGCGACATCCGGCTCGGTCATGGCGAATGCCGAGCGGATCGAACCGTCGAGCATGCCGGGCAGCCAGCGCGCCTTCTGCTCTTCAGTGCCGTAGCGCTCGATGGTCTCGATATTGCCGGTGTCAGGCGCCGAGCAATTGAAGATCTGCGACGAGAAATGCACCCGACCCATCACCTCGCACAATGGCGCGTATTCGGTGTTGGTGAGGCCTGCACCATGGTGGGATTCCGGCAGGAACAGGTTCCACAGTCCGGCAGCCTTGGCTTTTGCCTTCAGCTCTTCGAGCACAGGTGGATGGCCCCAGCGGTCGGTTTCCACTTCGTCGTGATAACGGCGTTCGTTCGGATAGACATGCTCGTCCATGAAGGCGTTGAGACGCGCGAGCAGGTCTTTGGTCTTTGCGCTGTATTCGAAGTCCATATTCCGTCCGCCGCTGCTATTTCAAGAGAGGTGCCGCCGGTTGGTTCACCGGCGGCGAGTGCGTATCAGGCAGCGCGGACGCCCGAAGGATTGCCCTTCAGCACGGTCGCGCGGACATTGTGCGGATCAAGCTTTGCAATGATCGCCAGCTGTTCCTCGGTCGGCGCGGCCGTCGTGGTCATGCCTACAGCGCGCAGCAGCGGGAAGCCGGTTGCTTCCTGCACCTGCTCGAAGGTGACGCCTGGATGCAGCGACAGCACCTGGGCGACGTGATCGGGGCCGTTGAAATCGAACACGCACAGGTCTGTGACGACCACGCCGAGCTTAACGTCGGCAGGCTTGGTGCCTTCCGGCCAGTTCTTGGCGTTGTAGCCGACGCTCGCCACCACATCGACTTCACCTTCAACGAAGGTGCGCTTGGAGTGGTTGGGCAGGAACATCGAATTCTTGTGGCAGATCGAGTTGCCCGGAAACCCGCGAACACCCAGCATCGCAACCTTGGGCTTTTGGAAATCACCACCAAGAGCGGAGATGTTGCCCTGCCCGTAGCGGTCGACCTGAACCGGCGTCACCATGGCGTGGCGGCGGCCGCTCCAGACGCTGTCGAAGACGCGGCTATAAGGCATCCAGCCGGAAAGTTTTGGCTTGTAGTCGCCGCGCGGTCCAAGCGGGATCGGGTCTTCGACGAGATAAGCCTCGCCGTCGGTCATCATGATGCCGGGCGCGCAGGTGAGCTTGGCAAGGCCAGCCGCCAGACGCGGCAGCGGGCCGATGCCGGTGGCCAGAACCTCGCCATCGGCCGCCCAGGCTTGCGCGCCGGTGGCGATGATCAATTCGGCAAGCGTGAAGTCTTTTGCAGTCGTCATATCGTATCCGATCAGAAAATGGGGAGGGGCAAGGCGCGGATCTGGGCTTCGCCGCCCACGCTCGCGATGTAGCTGGCCTCATCGCCCTTCACATATTCGTCGACATAGCGCTGCCAGGCGCCCTCTTCGGTCGCCGACGCGGCATAGGCCTTGAGGTGGCCCATGTCCCAGCCATAAGCGTCATGCGCTGCGGTCGGATGGGCGCCGAGCGGTGCCTTGACCACGCCGGTAACCAGGCAGCGCTCGAACAGGTTCGACTTGGCCTTGTCGGAATATTCATCGCCGATGCGGTCGACCAGAACTTCGGTTGTGACGAACACCTTATCGGCGGCGCGAGCGAACAGGCCGTCGAAGAACGGGTCCGGACCATCGGTCTGGGTGTTGCCCAGCCGGTCGGCGCGGCTTACGTGGATCAGCGCAACGTCGAGCTTGATCGCCGGCATGGCGAGCAGCACTTCGCCGTCGTCATAAGGCGACTTCACGGTCTTGAAGTGCGGGTTGTACTTCATGACGTCCGAACCGAGGCCGACGCGGGTCGCTGCAAAAGGCAAATTGTGACCGGCAGCCTGGAGACCGAGCAGCAGCAGACCCTCGTCGAGTTCGCTGACTTCCACCGCACCAGCCTCGCGTGCCTTGCGGAAATAGGGCTCGATCGGCATCGCATCGAGCGACACGAAGCCATACATCAGCTTCTTCACCTTGCCGGACGCGCACAGCATGCCGATCTCGGGGCCACCATATGCCACCAGCGTCAGATCCTTGAGATCGGAACGGAGAATCTCACGCACCAGCGCCATCGGCTTGCGGCGGGGACCCCAGCCGCCAAATCCGATCGTCATGCCGTCGCGCAATTGGCCGACGACCGCTTTCAGGTCCATTTCCTTGTTCATAGATACCTAATCCGTTTGTTCTTCGTATTGGTTCGGCAAGGTTCCACGGCTCAGCCGTAAAAACCCCTGCCCTCGGCTACCAGCCGCTCTATGAGCGCGGCCGGCTTGAAATACTGATCGCCCACCAGGCCGGCATATTTGTCGAGCGCAGCTTTGACCTTCGCCAGGCCGATCTGGTCGGCGTAGAACATCGGTCCGCCCAGATAGGTCGGGAAACCGAAGCCGTTGGTCCAGATGACGTCGATATCGCTAGGCCTTACTGCCGCACCTTCGTCGAGGATCTTGGCCGCCTCGTTGACCATGGCGTAGAGGCAGCGTTCGAGAATCTCCTCGTCGGTGATGGTACGCGCGACGAAGCCGCGCTCCTTGCGGTGTGCCTCAAGCAGTTCGTCGACTGCGGGGTCATGCGAGGCCTTGCGGTTCTCGTCATAGATATAATAGCCCGCGCCCGACTTCTGGCCGAGACGGCCAGCAGCCACCAGGCGGTCGACGATGTTGCACTGCTGCTCGCGTGGCGACATCCGGGCGACGCGTGCAGCACGCGCGGCGGCCATGATGTCCATTCCGGCAAGGTCAGCGAGGGCGAATGGCCCGATTGGGAAGCCGAAGGCGGTTAGCACGCGGTCGACCTGTTGCGGCGTCGCACCGTCCTCAAGCAAAAACTGTGCTTCGCGCGTCCGCTTGGAAAGCATGCGGTTGGCAACGAAACCTTCGGAACGCCCAACCATGACAGGAACCTTGCCGAGACGCTTGCCGAGCGCTGTGGTGGTGGCGAGCACGTCGGGAGCGGTGTTTGCCGCCCGGACGTTTTCGAGCAGCTTCATGACATTGGCGGGGTTGAAAAAATGCATGCCGGCAACGCGCGCCGCATTCTTGCTGGTCGTCGCCAGTTCCTCGATATCCAGGAACGAGGTGTTGGTGGCGATGATCGCCTCATTGCACAGCACCGCGTCAAGCTTGGCGAAGACCTCCTTCTTGACGTCAAGCTGTTCCGTCACCGCCTCGATGACCAGATCTACGTCACCGATACCGTCATAAGAAGTCGTAGTGGTCAGCAGCGCCAGGCGGCGCTCCATCTCTTCAGCCTTGAGGCTGCCGCGCTTGACGTAGCCTTCGTAGATCTTGCCGATTGCCTTGGTCGCGGAAGCCAGACCTTCGTCGGTGAGGCCGATCAGCGTCACCGGAATGCCGATATTGAGGAAGCAAGCAGCGATGCCGCGCCCCATCGTGCCAGGGCCGACAATCGCGACCTTATTCACGTCACGCGGCTTAACGTCCGCACCAACGCCGTCTATCTTGAGGGCTTCGCGTTCAGCCGCAAAGATGTGGCGCAATGCCTTGGACTGCGGCGAAACCAACAGCTCCTTGCAGGTCTTGTATTCGAGCGCAGTAGCCTCGGCGACCGACGTCTCGGTGACCATCTTGAGCAGATCCACTGCGACGAGAGGTGCTTTGAAGCCTTTGTATTTCTTCGCCAATGCGGCGCGGCTGGCCTCGAGCGTGGCCGGATCGAATGTAGGCACAGGCAGGTCGCTGGTACGGCGAACCTTGGAACCATCAGCAATCACCTTCTCGGCGAAGACGATGGCCGCAGCCTTGAGGTCACCCGACACGACCTCGTCGATCAGGCCCTTCTCGCGGGCATCGCGCACCGAAATCTGGCCGCCTTCGCTGATCATCGTCAGCGCCTGTCCGACACCGATCAGGCGCGGCAGACGGACGGTGCCGCCCGATCCCGGCAGGATGCCAAGCTTGACTTCGGGTAGGCCGACCTTCGAGCCGTCGAGGGCAAGGCGGTAACTACAGGCCATCGCTACTTCGAGGCCGCCGCCGAGCGCGGTTCCGTGGATGGCGGCAATGATTGGCTTGGTGGCAGCGTCGAGGGTTTCGATAACTTCGCCGAGCAGCGGCTCCATCATCGGCTTCTTGAATTCATGGATGTCGGCGCCGGCAATGAAGGTGCGGCCCGCACAGACGATCACCATGGCGCACGCTTCCGCATCGCTCTCCAGCGCCTGAACGGCGTCGATCAGCCCAGCGCGCACTGAGTGCGACAGCGCATTCACGGGCGGATTGTCGACTGTTGCGACCAGAATATTGCCGTGCTTTGCGACCGAAACGGTCTTGACGAGTTGCTCGGTCATGCCGGCACTCCTTCCCTGCTATTGCCACTAGTTCCGGTGACCAGAACCACCTTGCCCTTGACCGCCCGCTCCATCACCACGTCGAGCGCTTCGGCGAAGCGTTCGAGCGGATATTCGGCCGAGATGTGCGGCTTGAGTTTGCCTTTGGCGAACCAGCCCATGAGCTCGGCGATATTGGCCGCGTTCTTCTCCGGCGCAGAGCGCGCATAGGCGCCCCAGAAGACGCCGATCAGCGCCGACTGCTTGAGCAGCAGAAGGTTGAGCGCGATCTTGGGAATGTCGCCGGCGGCAAAGCCGATCACCAGATGCCGGCCGAACAATGCAAGGTTGCGCACAGCAGTCTCAGTCAGGCTACCGCCGACCGGGTCATAGACCACATCGACGCCCTGCCCGTCGGTCACGTCCTTGATGCGCTGGCGCAAATCCTCGGTGGAATAGTTGATCGTCTCGTCAGCACCATATTCGCGGCACAGCTTAAGCTTTTCGTCGCTGGAGGCTGCGGCGATGACACGAGCGCCCATCTGCTTGCCCAGTTCGACGGCCGTCAGGCCAACGCCGCCGGCAGCACCAAGGACAAGCAGCGTCTCGCCAGGCTTGATCTGCGCCCGATCCTTCAATGCGTGATGCGAGGTCGCATAGGTGATGAGGAAGCCCGCAGCTTCGACAAAGCTCATTTCGTCCGGGATCGGGAACACGCGCCAGGCATCAACCACCACCTGCTCGCCATAGCCGCCGATACCGGCAAAAGCCAACACACGCGTGCCGGGCTTCAGATGCTCGACACCCGCACCTACGGAGCTGATGACACCAGCCACTTCGCTTCCCGGCGAAAACGGCCGCTCGGGCTTGGTCTGGTATTTGCCCTCGACCATCAACCCGTCGAAAAAGTTGATACCGCATGCCTCGACGCGAATGACAACCTGACCGTTCCCGGCCCGTGGCGCGGGAACCTCTTCGATCCTGAGTTCTGCCCTTGGGGCGAACTCCCTGCAGATGACTGCCTTCATTTTCCCCTACGCCGTTTTTTGCTGCCATTTCGGCGCTGCCAACATCTTTGATCGAGGCAAGGAATGGGACAGCGGCACAGGGCAAACATCGTCTGATGGGACTAGTCATCGGGAACCCGCCGATTTGCGCTGAAAACGAAGGGGTTGATGCGCAGCGTTAGTCTTTTCGGACGATGTTGCGGGCGCCATCGCGCGCAGGTTCGCGCAATCATATCAGGAGGAAAATCATGGCCCGTCTGGCAGGCAAAGTCGCATTCATCACTGGCGCAACCGGCGGCATCGGCGAGACCGCCGCGCGGCTGTTCGCTCAGGAAGGGGCCAAGGTCGCTATTGCCGGCCGCCGCCGCGACAAAGGCGAAGCAATTGCCGCCTCGATAAACGCCGCGGGCGGCGTTGCCATCTATGTCGAAACCGATGTCACCGAGCCCGATAACGTCGAAGCCTCGTTCAAGGCGGTGATGGACGCCTGGGGACGTCTTGACGTGCTTTACAACAACGCAGGCGGCTCAAGCTCTGCCGACGGCCCGGTGACTGTGGCGCCGTTCGAGGAATTCTGGCGCTGCATCAAGCTCGACCTGTTTGGTACCTGGGTCTGCTGCCGCAACGCCATTCCGCTGATGCAGCGGTCCGGCGGCGGTTCGATCATCAACTGCTCGTCTATCGTCGGCGCGATGGGCATCCCCAACCGCGACGCCTATTCGGCTGCCAAGGGCGGCATCATCTCGCTGACGCGTTCGATGGCCGTCGAATTCGCCAAGGACAACATCCGCGTCAACACGCTCGTTCCCGGCGCTGTCGCCACCGAGCGCGTGCTCGGCTTCTTCGAGCGCGAACCGCATCTCAAGGCGCAGTTCGACGCCTATC
>NZ_JBFUKO010000033.1:0-22000 GCF_056400805.1 Aminobacter sp. P4_H6_2 | reverse complement strand
CCAACGGCCAGGTCGAGAGGATGAACCGGACCATTAAGGAGGCGACCGTTAGGCGTTTCTACTATGAGAGCCACGACCAACTCCGCCAGCACCTTGCCGACTTCGTCTTGGCCTACAACTTCGGCCGCAGGCTCAAGACCCTCAAAGGCCTCACGCCCTACGAATTCATCTGCAAGGCATGGCTTTCCCAGCCACAACGGTTCTCTCGCGACCCGCTCCAGCAAATGCCGGGACTAAACACCTAGCCGGCACCAAATGAGAGGACGCGGGTGATCTCGGTATAGCGAGATTCAAGCACCATGATTCCTACGAAGACGAGGAGCGCCAGCGGCGGAACGATGATCGCATAGGCTAGGGCCAGTCGCTCCCAGGCCATATGCATGAATACGGCAACGATCAGGCCTGCCTTGAGTATCATGAAGGTCAGGATCAGGCCCCATCTGAGATAGCCCTGCAAGGCGAAATAATCGACTGCATAGGAGCAGGCGCTGAGAATGAACAGCCATCCCCAGACCACGAGATAGAGCTTGATCGGATGCTGCTGGCCCTGGCCCTCGGCATGCGTAACCGTATGGGCGGCAGTGACGTGTCCATGCAGCCCGTGATCCTGCGCTTCGACCTGTACCATCGCTCCACCTCACCAAAGATAAAAGAACGCGAATATGAACACCCACACCAGATCGACGAAGTGCCAGTAGAGCCCCATGATCTCGACACTCTCATACTGGCCCCGCCTGCTGGTGAAGAAACCGCGCGCGCCGGTCTCGTAGTCGCCGCGCCACACCTTGCGCGCGACGATCAACAAAAAGATCACCCCGATCGTCACATGGGTACCGTGGAAGCCGGTGATCATGAAGAACGATGAGCCGAACTGGGCCGCGCCCCACGGGTTGCCCCACGGCCTAACACCCTCGGTGATCAGCTTGGTCCATTCGAACGCCTGCATGCCAACGAAGGTCGCGCCAAGGGCTGCGGTCAGCAGCATCAGGATCGCCGTCTTCTTGCGGTCGCGGCGGTAGCCGAAATTGACAGCCATCGCCATCGTGCCGGAGGACGAAATCAAAACGAATGTCATGATCGCGATCAGGATCAGCGGAACGTCGCGGCCGAACAGATGCAGCGCGAACACCTCGCTCGGGTTCGGCCATGGCACGACAGTCGACATGCGCGCGGTCATGTAGGACAACAGAAAACAACCGAAGACGAAGGTATCGCTGAGCAGGAAGATCCACATCATGGCCTTCCCCCAGGAGACGTTCTTGAACGCCCTCTGGTCGGACGACACGTCGGCGACGATGCCGCGCAGGCCAGGTGGCCGCGGCGCGGTGTGGTCGGCATGTCCCAGCGTGGTTTCGGCCATCCCCGTATCTCCTAGCTCAGCAACCGGCGACAGATGTCGATGAAGTCGGCGGCCCAGCCCATCAGCACTGTAAACAGCACCAGCCACACGATCAGCAGGACATGCCAGTACATCGCGCACAGCTCGGTCGACAGGACGAGCTTCGGCGATCTGTCACCTCGCCACACCCGCACATTGGTCCTGCCGAGCGCTATCAAGCCGCCGATGACGTGCAGCCCATGCATCGCGGTGATCAGGTAAAAGAAGCTGACGGCCGGGTTTTCGGTTGCGAAATAGCCTTTTTGCGCCAGATCCCGCCAGGCCAGCAACTGCCCGCCCAGGAACGCCACCGAAGTCAGGCTGCCGGTCAGCAAGGCAAGCCGCAGATTGTCGAACTGGCCCTTGTGCGCGGCAACCACGGCGCATTGCAGCGCTATGCTCGCCAGCACCAGCATGCCCGTGTTGAGCCAGAGCAGCCGCGGCATCGGCGGCGCCTGCCAGTCGTCATAGACCATGCGCATGAAGTAGGCGCTGATGAACAGCGCAAACAGCGTGCCTACGACCGCGAGAAATACGCCGAGCCCGATCTTCGCCGGATGCATGAGCGGCGCTTCGGTCTCGGGATATGCATTGACCGGCCCCACTTCCAGCCACGGCTTGGACATCAGCCGTTGCCGCGCCAGCCACCAGCCGGCAATGCCGGTGATCAGGGCGAGGAAGATCAGGATGGCGCTCATGCGGGCCTACCTCGCGTCAACGGACCGGGGTCGTTCTGCGGAATGAAGTCCTCAGGCGCGCCGGGCACCGAATAATCATAGGCCCAGCGATAGACCACCGGCAGGTCCTTGCCGAAATTGCCGTGCGGCGGCGGTGTGCCGGCGGTCTGCCATTCCAGCGTCGTTGCCCGCCATGGATTGTCGCCGGCATGTCTGCCGTGGCGAATGCTCCAGATGAGATTGAACAGGAACACCATCTGGGCGAAGCCGACGGTGAGTGCTGCGATGGTGATGAACTCGTTCAGAGTATGCACGGACGGGGGGATGAAGGCGGTGTCGCCGAGCTCGGGATAACGCCGGGGCACACCGATCAGACCGATATAATGCATTGGGAAAAAGATCAGATAAGCACCAACAAACGTGACCCAGAAATKTAAGCGGCCGAGCCACTCATTGAGCATGCGGCCGGTGATCTTGGGATACCAGTGGTAGATCGCCCCGAAGACGACCATGATCGGCGCCACGCCCATCACCATGTGGAAGTGGGCGACCACGAACATCGTGTCCGACAGCGGCACGTCGACCACCACGTTGCCAAGGAACAGGCCAGTCAACCCGCCATTGACGAAGGTGACGATGAAGGCGAGCGCAAACAGCATCGGGATCGTGAGGTGGATGTCGCCGCGCCACAGGGTCAGCACCCAATTGTAGACCTTGAGCGCAGTGGGAACGGCGATGATCAGCGTGGTGGTGGCGAAGAAGAAGCCGAAATACGGGTGCATGCCCGAGACATACATATGGTGCGCCCAGACCACGAAGGAGAGCGCGCCGATGCCGATGATCGCCCACACCATCATGCGGTAGCCGAAGATGTTCTTGCGCGCATGGGTGCTGATCAGGTCGGAAACGATGCCGAAGGCCGGCAGCGCCACGATATAGACCTCGGGGTGGCCGAAGAACCAGAACAGGTGCTGGAACATGATCGGGCTGCCGCCATTATGCGGCAGTTGTTCGCCCATCTCGACGATCGCCGGCATGAAGAAGCTGGAGCCGATAACTCGGTCGAACAGCATCATCACGCAGGCGACGAACAGTGCCGGGAAGGCCAGCAGCGCCATGACGGTTGCGGTGAAGATGCCCCACACAGTCAGCGGCAGGCGCATCAGCGTCATGCCGCGCGTGCGGCCCTGCAGCACGGTCACCACATAGTTGAGCCCGCCCATGGTGAAGCCGATGATGAACAGGATCAGCGACACCAGCATCAGGATGATGCCCCAATCCTGCCCGCCTGGCGTACCCGACAGGATCGCCTGCGGCGGATAAAGCGTCCACCCCGCCCCAGTCGGGCCGCCTGGTGCAAAGAAGCTGCCGACCAGCACCAAAACGGCAAGCAGRTAGAYCCAGTAGCTCAGCATGTTGACATAGGGGAACACCATGTCGCGCGCGCCGACCATCAGCGGGATCAGGTAGTTGCCGAAGCCGCCGAGGAACAAGGCAGTGAGCAGGTAGATGACCATGATCATGCCGTGCATGGTCATGAACTGGTAATAGGCGTCGGGCGTGATGAAGGAGAAGGTGTCGGGGAAGGCGAGCTTCAGCCGCATCAGCCAGGACAGCACCAGAGCAACGAGCCCGATGCCAATGGCCGTTCCGGCATACTGGATGGCGATGACCTTGGCGTCTTGCGAAAAGACGTATTTCGTCCACCAGCTGTGCGGATGGTAAAGTTCGGCCTCCGCGACCTCGGCGGGCGGAATGAAGTCGGTTCCATGTGGCGTGACATCGACCATCGGTACCTCTTCGCGTCTGTCGTTCCTGTTTTGCTGGCAAGGTCGCCGTTGCGGCGATCCCGCCTCATGCTGCTCTATTCCACCTTCGCCTTGCTTGTTGCAGGCGCAACGAGCGCGCCCACCTTCGCTGGCTGGGACAGCTGGGCGAAGGTCGACTGCTGCTGCAGCCAGGTCTGGTAGTCCTGCTGGGTATCGACCAGCACAGTGCCACGCATGAAGGCATGGCCAACGCCGCAAAGCTCGGCGCACAGAACCTCGAAGGTTCCGGTCCGCGTCGGGGTGAACCAGAAATAAGTGATCATGCCCGGCACCATGTCCATCTTGGCGCGGAACTCCGGCACGTAGAAATCGTGCAGCACATCGATCGAGCGCAGCACCATCTTGACCGGCTTGTCGATCGGCAGATGCAGGTCGGCGGCCTGGACGACGACATCGTCCTTGCTGTTGGGATCGTCCGGATTGATGCCGAGCGGATTGTCCGAGGTGATCAGCCGCGCGTTCGACGTGCCGAGCTTGCCATCGGCGCCAGGCAGGCGGAAGCTCCATTGCCACTGCTGGGCAACGACCTCGACCTCGGTGGCATCCTTCGGAACGGTAATGAACTGGCTCCACACGAACAGGCCGGGCGCCAGCATCGCCGCCACGCCGACTGCCGTCACGATCGTCAGCAAGGATTCGAGTTTCCTGCTCTCGGGCTCGTAGGCAGCCTTCTGCCCTTCCTTGTGGCGGAAGCGGAAGATGCAATAGGCCATGAACAGCACGACGGCGGAAAAGACCGCGCCGGTGATCCAGAAAGTCATGACGAGAGTGCTGTCGATGTAGCCCCAGTTGGAGGCTATCGGCGTCCACCACCAAGGGCTCAGCGCATGGAAGAGCACCGAGCCGACGACAATCAGAACGAGTACGAGCGCAATGGCCATCCTCGGTTCCTCCCGGCATTCCGAGGGACACAATCCCCTGAGGAAGGCCAGCCGCATCATAGCTTGATTTGGCGCGGAAATACTAGGGGAGGAAGGTAGCGCGGGGCCGCGTCATATTTGCAAGGGCTAATGTGGCAGCGGAAACTCTTCCACAACCCGGCCTATCTTCTTGGCAGCCAAGTTAAACGCCAAAGGGCGGCGCGCAGGATTGCTCCGTCCGCACCGCCCTTGACGCCGGCTTGACTGATCAGACGGCCTGCGCCGGATAGCCGGCAGCGTCGAGCGCCTGGGCAACCTGGGCGGCAYCGGCGCTTGTTTCGACCGAAACGGTCTGCGACTYCAGATCGATGTCGATGCGCGCGCCAGCGTCAACGCTCTGCACAGCCTTGGTCACCATGCCTGCGCAATGGCCGCAGGTCATGTCGGGAACATTCATCTTCAGCATTTCAAGTCCTCTTTCGGGTCGGCATCGCGCCGTCTCTGCTATGTGGTGTTTCCAGCAACTGGAAGGTCAAACGATTTTTGGATCGCGGATCCTGTTACCGAGCTTTCCTCCTGCCTCAAAATGCAGGCCGAGCGACCGGGAAAGCATAATTCACAATGTTTTCAGTCAGTTATCTTCAGTCTGAAAAATCTGCAAGAAACCTGTTGACCTTCCCAACACTGGAAGCCTTAGACCTCACTTCGAAATCGATGAAAATAGAGGTCCATGACCATGAATGCTTCCGTGAACCCGCCGACCAAGGCAACCGGCACCATCCGCCAAAGCTTCCCGATCGAAGGCATGACCTGCGCCTCGTGCGTGCGCCGCGTCGAAATTGCCATCACCAAGGTGCCGGGCGTGACGGCGGCTGCCGTCAACCTCGCCACGGAAAGCGCCGACGTTGTCTTCGACCGCACGGTGGAATCCGCCGCTGTGATCGCCGCCATTAACAAAGCCGGCTACGAGGTTCCGGTCGAAAAGTCGGAGATCGAGATCGAGGGCATGACCTGCGCCTCCTGCGTGCGCCGCGTCGAGCTGGCGATCGCTGCCGTGCCGGGCGTGCTCAAGGCGTCCGTCAATCTCGCCACCGAACGCGCCACCGTCGAGTCGTTCGCTGGCGCAGCCTCTCGTGCCGCCATCGATGCCGCCATCCGCAAGGCCGGCTACGAGACGCGCCGCAGCGACAATGCCGACGCCGAAGGCGACAGCCGCGAGGACGCCCGCAACCGTGAATTCTCCAACCTCAAGCGCGACTTCGCTATCGCAGCCGCACTCACGCTGCCGATCTTCGTGCTCGAGATGGGCTCGCACGCCATCCCCGCCATGCACCACTGGCTGCTGATGAACGTCGGCCAGCAGCCGCTCTACATCGCCTTTTTCGTGCTGGCGACCATCGTCCAGTTCGGCCCCGGCCTGCGCTTCTACCAAAAGGGCGTGCCAGCCCTGCTGCGTCTGGCACCCGACATGAACTCGCTGGTCGTGCTCGGCTCGACCGCCGCCTGGGCGTACTCGGTGGTGGCCACATTTGCATCCAGCGTACTGCCGGCAGGTACCGCCAATGTCTATTTCGAGGCTTCGGCGGTCATCATCACGCTGATCCTGCTTGGCCGCGTACTCGAGGCCAAGGCCAAGGGCCGCACCAGCGAAGCGATCAAGCGGCTGATGGGCCTGCAGGCGAAGTCGGCGCGCGTCCAGCGCAATGGCGAGTTCGTCGACGTCGCGCTTGAAGATGTCGCTGCCGGCGACGTCATCCAGGTGCGCCCGGGCGACAAAGTGCCGGTCGATGGCATCGTCCTTTCCGGCTCGTCCTACATCGACGAATCCATGATCTCGGGCGAGCCGATTCCGGTCAGCAAGGGCGAAGGCGCGGAAGTCGTTGGCGGCACCATCAACAAAACCGGCAGCTTCACCTACCGTGCCACCAAGGTCGGCGCCGACACGCTGCTGGCGCAGATCATCCGCATGGTCGAAACCGCGCAAGGCTCGAAACTGCCGATCCAGGCGATGGTCGACAAGGTCACCTCCTGGTTCGTGCCTGCGGTCATGGTTGCTGCGGCACTGACCTTTGCCGTGTGGCTGTTCTTCGGCCCCGAGCCCGCCGTCAGCTTCGCGCTGGTCAATGCGGTCGCCGTGCTGATCATTGCTTGCCCCTGTGCCATGGGCCTTGCCACGCCGACCTCGATCATGGTCGGAACCGGCCGTGCCGCAGAACTCGGCGTGCTGTTCCGCAATGGCGAAGCACTGCAGTTGCTCAAGTCAACCCAGGTCGTGGCCCTCGACAAGACCGGTACGCTGACCGCAGGCAAGCCCGTCATGACCGACCTCGAAGTCGCCAGGGGTTTTGAACGCGCCAAGGTTCTGTCGCTGGTCGCGACTGTCGAGGCCCAGTCCGAGCATCCCGTGGCCTCGGCAATCGTCGCTGCCGCGAAGGAAGAGGGGCTGATGCCAGGTGAAACCAGCGCATTCGAGGCTATTCCCGGCTTCGGCGTCAGCGCCAGCGTCGGCAAGAACCGCGTCGATATCGGTGCCGACCGCTACATGGCCAAGCTCGGCATCTCCGTTCAGGACTTCGCGGAAGCGGCGATCCGCATGGGCTACAAGGCCAAGACCCCGCTCTACGCGGCCATCGACGGCAAGCTCGCCGCCATCATCGCGGTGTCCGACCCGATCAAGGCGACGACACCGCAGGCGATCCGCGCGCTGCACGACATGGGACTGAAGGTCGCGATGATCACCGGCGACAATCGCCGCACGGCCGAAGCCATCGCTGCCCAGCTTGGCATCGACGAGGTGGTTGCCGAGGTGCTGCCTGACGGCAAGGTCGACGCGATCAAGCGCCTGCGGACAGGCGGACGGGCGGTGACTTTCGTCGGCGATGGCATCAACGACGCACCGGCATTGGCCGAGGCCGATGTCGGCATCGCGATCGGCACGGGCACTGACGTTGCCATCGARAGTGCAGACGTCGTGCTGATGTCGGGCGACCTGCTCGGCGTGACCAATGCGATCGCCCTGTCGAAGGCGACCATCGCCAACATCCGTCAGAACCTGTTCTGGGCCTTCGCCTACAATGCCGCCCTCATCCCGGTTGCGGCGGGCGTGCTCTATCCGGTCAGCGGCACGCTGTTGTCGCCGATGCTCGCTGCCGGTGCGATGGCGATGTCGAGCGTGTTTGTGCTTGGCAACGCCATGCGGCTCAAGCGCTTCCAGGCGCCGGTGCGGGCGACGGCTACATCAGGCGCCCCAGCACTCGCGCAAGCCGCGTGACGTCTCCCCGGCCCGCCGTCAAAGCATGATCCCGAAAAGTGGGCCCCGGTTTTCGGAAGAGATCATGCTCAAACAAAAAGCTGGAACCCATCCATCAGGATGGGGTTCTGGGCGGCCGCCCCTCTCCTCATTTCAAAGGCTAGGCACATGTCGACCAAAGTCGCACCCTGGATCGAGATATTCACCACGCCGACCTGCCCGGATTGCCTCGCTCTCAAGCGTTGGCTGAACGCGCAGAGCCTGCCTTTCGTCGAGCGCGATCTGCGCGACCCCGAGATCGCCGAGGAAGCCAAGCGCCGCACTGGCGTTCGCGTCGCGCCCATCACCATCATCGACGACAAGCACATCTTTTTCGGCACCTTTGCCGTGCAGCACGCCGAGATCGAGGCGCTGCTCGACCTGACCAAGGCCACGTGAGCAACATCATGCCCCATATCACCCTGCCCCAACTTGGACGCCGCATCCCCATTGCTGCCGAGCAGACGATCCTGCAAGCTGCACTCGAAGCCGGCGTTGCCTATCCGCATGGATGCCGTTCCGGCCGCTGCGGTTCCTGCAAGTCGCGCCTGATCAGTGGCGATGTCGAACTCGGCAAGCACTCGCCTTTCGCCCTTACCGAGGAAGATCGGGCCGCTGGCCTCATTCTCGCCTGCCGGTCGGTGCCGACAAACGACGTGTCCGTGGAATGGCTGGACGAAGCCTATGTCGCCAGGCTCGCTGTCACCCAGGATGCCGAGGTCACCACCATCGAGCCCATGACCCACGACATCATCGCTCTGCGCCTGCGGCTTTCCGATCGCGCAGCCTTCCGCTTCGCTGCCGGGCAGTATTTGACGCTGACCGTCCCCGGTGCGCCGCCGCGGCAATATTCAATGACCAATCGCCCCAACGAAGAGCTCATCGAACTGCATGTGCGGGCGGTCCCCGACGGGGTGACAAGCGGCCGGATCCATGCCGCGCTGAAGCCAGGCGACACTGTCCACATCGAAGGCCCGGCAGGCGCGGCCTATCTGCGCGAAGCGCATCCGGGACCGATCGTGGCCATTGCGGGCGGCAGCGGCCTCGCACCGATCAAGTCGATCGTCGAGACAGCGCTCCATGCCGGCATGGACCAGCCGATCCATGTCTATTTCGGTGCCCGCGCAGAGCACGACCTCTATCTGGTCGAGCATTTTCGCGCGCTGGAGCGGAGATTTTCCAACCTGACCTTTGTGCCCGTGCTGTCGCTCACCGCCACAGATGGCAGGCGCAGCGGCTACGTTTCCGACGCGCTTGGCGAAGACCATCGCGACCTTGCCGGTGCCAAGGCCTATGTCGCCGGTCCCCCGGCCATGGTCGACGCGGCAATGGCTATTCTCGGCGCGCGTGGGGTGCCGGCCAGCGACATTCATGCCGACGTCTTCTTCACACCTGAGGGAAGCGACAACAACGCCGCTTGACCACAACGGGCCCAGTACCCATTGATAGGATATGCATTTGATGCGGCACATCTCAGCCACGACCCATCCGCTCCGCGCCATCAGGCGCGGGCAGGCTGGTGGGCGCGTTGCCGTGATGGCCGAGGGCAGGTCCACGGCGTTGAGGGCCCTGCGCCTGATGCTGCCGTTGCTGCTCCTCTTCTTTCTTGCGCTCAGCCAGGCGGCCTCCGCCCATCAGGCCGGCAGCCAGCATCAAGCGCATGCCATTCAAACAGTGTCCCATCACGCCAAGGCAGACATGGCTTGCTGCGGGGACCTGTCCCAGGATGAGGACAGCCGGGCCTGCCTGGCGCAATGTCTTGCCTCGTGCAGCTACTGCGCACCGCTTCCACTGCCGAGTGCCTTTCTTAATCTGACTGGCATCTCACCTGTTCCCGCGAAGACCGAGCCGCTTTACGGATCGATCGCGTCGCCCCATCTTCGACCGCCATCATTCTCCTGAGCTGAAGCGCATCGATGCGCACGCCCCGGCTCGTTCCGTGCCGGGAGACAATCAGTTTTGGAGACAATGAAAATGAAAACCCTTTCACGCCGCGTTTTCCTCGCGGCATCGGCCGCTACGCTTTCCGTCGCAGCGGTTCCCTCACTCCTGCTTCCGGTGCGCCCGGCACGTGCTGACGGCCACAAGGTCATCACTGCCGCCAAGCGCGTCATCGAGGTCAAGGGCAAGGCCGCCAATGTCTTCGGCCTCAACCAGGCTGACGGTAGGTCGGGCCTCGTCATGAATGCCGGCGAGAACTTCCGGGTCCAGCTGAAGAACCTCATCGGCGAGCCCACCGTCATCCACTGGCACGGCCTCACTCCGCCGTGGCAACAGGACGGCGTTGCCGGCATCTCCCAGGAGCCGATCCCCGACGGCGGCAGTCACGACTACGACTTCCCGGTCGCCCGTCCGGGTACCTTCTGGATGCACTCGCATTTCGGGCTGCAGGAGCAATTGATGCTCGCCGCTCCACTGATCGTGCGTGATCCGGCCGAGGCCGGACAGGACGTGCAGGAAGTGGTGGTGCTGTTCCACGACTTCACCTTCCGCGACCCCCAGGAGATTCTCGCCGAACTGAAGGCCGGCGGCCACGACATGAGCGCGATGGCGCCTGCTCCGGCCCCGGCGGCAGGCGGCCACGAGGGCCACAACATGCCGGGCACGGCGATGGGTGGCGGACAAATGGGCGGCATGGACCATGGCTCGATGAACATGGGCGGCATGCAAATGGGTGGGGGTGCAATGTCTCACCTGCAGGACGTTCAATACGATGCCCTGCTTGCCAACGACCGCACGCTCGACGATCCGGAGGTCTTTGCCGTTGAAACAGGCGGACGCGTCCGCCTGCGCCTGATCAATGGCGCCGCCAGCACCAATATGTGGATCGACCTCGGCCAACTCTCTGGCAAGCTGATCGCAGTCGACGGCATGCCGGTCGAGCCGATCGAGGGTTCGCGCTTTGAGTTCGCCGTGGCGCAGCGTCTCGACATCATCATCGAGCTGCCGAAAGAAGCTTCGGCCTGGCCAATTTTCGCCGTGCAGGAAGGCGGGCGCATGCGCTCTGGTGCGGTCCTCGCGGCGAAGGGCGCCACCGTCGCCAAATTCGCCGACATGGCGGATACGAACTTCCCCGCCGTCGGCGCCGAGCTGGAACAGCGGCTCCGCGCCACAAAGCCGCTGACGGAAAAGACGGCCACGCGCGAGCACACCATGATGCTGGGCGAAGGACCAAATTATGTCTGGACGCTCGATGGCGCCATGCATGGCCAGGACAAGCCGCTGGCGGTGACGAGCGGCGACCGCTTCGAACTCACCTTCATGAACCACACCACCATGTCGCACCCGATGCACCTGCACGGCCACCACTTCCAGGTGGTCGCGGTCAACGGCAAGCGTTTTGCCGGTGCCATGCGCGACACGGTGCTGGTGCCGGCCAATATGGGCATGGTGACCATCGCCTTCGACGCCGACAATGCCGGCAAATGGGCGCTGCATTGCCACCATCTCTACCACATGGCGGGCGGCATGATGACGTCGATGGCCTACGACGCCTGACCTGATAACCGCAGGCCGGCGCCTCGCGCGCCGGCCTGCATCACGATTTCGCCAGCCCCTTGAACTTCCAGTAACTGGAAGCTTTATATGAGGCTAAGTTTTTGAATCTGCGCATCGTGCTTTTCCGAAAATCGATTCCGATTTTCGGGCCGATGCTCAAGGAGTGGCCATGAACATTGGTACAGCATCGGAGAAGTCGGGCCTGCCGGCCAAGACCATCCGCTATTACGAAGACATCGGCCTGTTGCGTCCCGACCGGGCCGACAATGGCTACCGCGACTATTCCATGTCCGACGTCCACCGCCTGCGCTTCTTGCAGCGCTCGCGCAGCCTTGGCTTCTCGGTCGAGGAATGCCGACAGCTTCTGTCGCTCTACGGTGACAAGGAGCGCGAAAGTGCTGACGTCAAAGCCCTCGCCGAGACCAAGCTGGTCGAGATCGACCGCAAGCTTGCGGAGCTGACGGAACTGCGCAACACGCTGCGCCATCTCGTGCATAATTGCCATGGCGACAGCCGTCCCGACTGCCCGATCATCGACGGCCTTTCCGGCCGGGCTCAGACGCAATAGCCCGCGTGAAATCGCGGTGACCAGTCTCGCCGCCTATGGCGGCCTGTTCGTCGCGGCCTTCGCCGCCGCGACGCTTTTGCCGGCGCAATCAGAAGCCCTGCTTGCAGGGTTGATCCTCAACGGCGGCTATTCGCTTGCCCTGCTCATCATCGTCGCCACGATCGGCAACGTATTGGGCTCATGGGTCAACTGGTTGCTCGGGCGCCAGGTTGACCGTTTCAAGGACCGTCGCTGGTTTCCCGCGAGCCCCGCCGCCCTGGCGCGCGCTGAAGGCTGGTATCGCCGCTACGGCCGCTGGAGCCTGCTGCTGTCATGGGTGCCCATCATCGGCGACCCGCTGACGCTCATTGCCGGCACGCTGAAGGAGCCGCTGTGGAGCTTCCTGGCGCTCGTCAGCTCGGCCAAGCTGGTGCGTTATCTTGCGGTGGCGGCTGCGGCGCAGGGTTTCATGTGAATCCTAACCCCGGATCAACACAGGCCCACGCGCGGCAAAACCAATGCCTACCTCCTGTCCAGGCCTGAACTGCGCGTCGACATCAGGTGACACGGCAAAGACATCGCCGAACTCGGTACCGACCATAAACTCCAGATCGCTGCCGACATAGGTCACCTTGTCGAGCCGGCCCGGAAAGGTGCGCGGGCTTCCAACCGGACGGATCTCGATGCGGCTAGGCCRCACGGCAAGCTTGGCCGCCCCCGGTTTCATGCCACGCGCATCGAGCTTCGTCTCAAGGCTGCCCAGCCGTACGCTCGCCAACCCATTGTCGACCGAAGCGATCTCGCAATCGAAGATGTTGGCCTCGCCGATGAAGTCGGCAACGAAGGCATCCGCCGGCGCGTCGTAGAGTTCGCGCGGCGTACCATCCTGCGCGATGACGGCATTGTTCATGACGATGATGCGGTCGGAAACGGCCAGCGCCTCTTCCTGATCGTGCGTGACATAGACCACCGTCAGGCCAAGCTTGGTCTGGATATCGCGGATCTCCTCGCGCACCCGTCGCCTGAGCTTGGCATCCAGATTGGAAAGCGGCTCGTCGAACAACAGCACCTGCGGCTCGAGCACCAAGGCGCGGGCCACTGCAACACGCTGCTGCTGCCCACCTGAAAGCTCGCTTGGCAGCCGGTTGCCATAGCCGGAGAGACCGACCAATTCGAGGCCGGCACGCGCGCGCTCGCCGATCTCCTTCTTGGCGAAACCGGAGAACTTCAGCCCGTATTCGACATTCTCGTTGACGCTCATATGCGGAAACAGCGCATAGGACTGGAACACCATCGACACGTCGCGATCCGTCGCCGGCAACGTGGTCACATCGGCCCCGCCGATCAGGATTTTTCCGCGCGTCGCCATTTCCAGCCCGGCGATCATGCGAAGTGTGGTGGTCTTGCCGCAGCCCGAGGGACCGAGCAACGTCACCAGCTTGCCCGCCTCGACAAACAGCGACACGTTGTTGACCGCCGCTGTCGGGCTCTTGCCATAGATCTTGGTGACCTCGCGGAACTCCACCGAAGCGGCGTTGCTCTTGATCTCGGCCATCAGCCGCCTCCTGAAAATGCCGGTTGGCTCACATTCGTACGCGACTGCGACAACTCATGCCCGCGCCGGCCGATATTGCGCCGCCCGACCAACAGCTGCATCAGCCCGACAACCGCCAGCATGACGCCGATGAGCACCGCCGAATAAGCGATCGCGATGCCGTATTCGTTGTTCTCGACGCGCCCGACGATGTAGCTCGTCGACATGTCGTAACGGGCACTGACAAGGAAGATGATGGCGCTGATCGCGGTCATGGCGCGAACGAAGGAATAGACCAAAGCCGCAAGGATCGCCGGTCGCAGCAGCGGCAGCACAACCTTGCGAAAGGTCTGCCAGGAATTGGCGCCAAGCGTCAGCGACGACTCGTCCAGGCTCTTATCGATTTGTGACATCGACGCCACCCCTGCCCGCACGCCCACCGGCATGTTGCGGAAGATGAAAGCCAGAACCAGGATGATGCCGGTGCCCGTCAGCTCGATCGGCGGCACGTTGAAGGCGATTACATAACTCACACCGATCACCGTGCCGGGAATGGCGAAGGACAGCATGGTGCCGAACTCGAAGGCGTTCTTGCCGGCAAAGTTCTGCCGCACCAGAAGATAGGCGGTGAGCAGGCCGATGGCGGCGGTCAGTGGAGCTGAGATCAGCGCGATCATCATCGTCGTCCAGAACGAGCTCCAGGCCGAGCCCTTCCAATGGATGCCGAACTCGTTCCAGCCGACGGCGAATGCCTTGACGTAGTGGGCGAAGGTCAGGCTGTGATCGACGCCCCAGAGCTTGACGAAGCTGCCGTAGAAGATCGTCCCATAGATGACGATGGTGAAGATCGCCCAGAAGCCGGCAACGCCATAGACGGTGCGCCTGAGTCCGGTCGGCAATTGCGGATGCACGCCGGAATCGCCCTTGCCCGACAGCGTCGTGTACGACTTCTTGCCGAGCCAGAAGCGCTGCGCATAAAAGGCGACCAGCGTGAAGGCGAGTAGCACCATTGCCAGGATCGCGGCTTGCGCCTCGTCATTCTGCGCGCCCACGATGGCGAAGAAAATCTCGGTCGACAGCACGTCGAAATTGCCGCCCAGCACCAGCGGATTGCCAAAATCGGCCATGCTTTCGATGAAGCCGAGCAGGAAGGCATTGGCGAGTCCCGGCCGCATCAACGGCAGCGACACCGTCCAGAAGGTCTGCCAGCGATTGGCGCGTAGCGTCTGTGCCGCCTCCTCCATTGACGGGCTGACACCCTCGACAACGCCGATCAGCACCAGAAAGGCAATCGGCGTGAATGCCAGCAATTGCGCGATGAGCAAGCCAGGCAGGCCGTAGACCCAGCGGGTTGGCTGGATGCCCAGCATCTCGGAAACTGACTGGTTGATCACACCGGACAAGCCAAACAGAAGAATGATGGCGAGACCAATGACGAAGGGTGGGGTGATGATCGGCAGCACCGTCAGCGCGCGCAACAGCTTGCCCTGGCGAAAACCAGTCCGGGTCACCACCAGCGCGAAGACGAGCCCGAGGATCGTGGTCAGAACGCCGACAAGAACAGCCAGGAACAGCGAATTCCAGGCAACGCCGCAACGGCTGCCACCGGCGAGGCAATCGAGGCCCCACAGCCGGGCGCTGAACAGCTTGCCGAGGAACATGCTGAACGAATATGTGCCTTCGTCCGTGATCAGCGCATTGGCCAGCATCTGCAGGATCGGCATGAAGATGAAAAGCCCGACGGCAGCGACCACGAAGGCAATGGTGGAGACCACGAATACGTCGCCGCCGACCGCGCCACGCGCCGCAAGCCCGAGCGAGAACAAGAACAGGAAAGCGAGGCCGACAAGAAGAGCGCCGTAGCCCATGCCGAACTGGCGATCGCCTAAATCGCCAAACAAGCTTTGCAGCCAGCCGAATTGCCATCCGCGCAGGCCGATGGCAAAGCCTTGGAACATCATCCAGGCAAAACCGGCGGCGCCGACAGCGATCAACAATTTGCCGAACAGCGGGTCTGATTTCTTGCGCCCCCACAGCAACAGCGGCGCTGCCAGCGCCGCGCCGAGCGGCGCCAGCCATAGCTTCTCGCCCTTGAGATTGAGGATCAGCGCGGGCGCGAACTCGCTGTCGAGCGGATACCCTTCAAACAGCCAGGAAAAGCCGAAGAACCCGTCTTCGACACCGAACCATGGGAGCACGGCAAAACCCAACCACCCGACCGCCATCCACAAGATGACGGCCGGATGCAGGCGGCCGCTGAAATCGCGGGAGCGCATGGCTTGTTACTGCGGCAGGGTCGAGACCTCGGTGTCCCATTTCGACAGCAGCCGCTTGCGCTCGTCGCTCGAGCCGTACTTCTTGAAGTCGTAGTCGATCAGCTTGATCGTCGAGAGGTCGGGCGTCAGCTCCGAAACCGCAGCCGACTTGTTTGACGGCAGCTGGAACGACTTCACGTCCTTGGCCTTGCCTTGCATTTCGGCCGTAAGCGCCCAGTCGTAGAACTTCTTTGCCGCCTCGGGATTGCGCGCGCCCTTGATGATCGACATCGAGCCGATCTCGTAGCCGGTGCCTTCACATGGCGCGACAGTCACGATCGGGAAACCAGCCGCAGTCTGCGCCACCGCGTCATGCATGAACACGATGCCGATGGTGGTCTCGCCAAGACCTGCGGCCTTGATCGGCGCCGAGCCCGACTTGGTGTACTGGTTGATGTTCTTGTGCAGGGCCTTCATGTAGTCGAAGCCCTTGTCCTCGCCAAACAGCTGCACCATCGTCGCCAGCGTCGTATAAGCGGTGCCCGAAGAGTTCGGGTTGGCGATCTGGATCTGGCCCTTGTATTCGGCTTTGGTCAGGTCTTCCCAGCATTTCGGCTCAGGCAGGCCGTTCTTGGCCAGCAGGTCCTTGTTGTAGCCAAAACCCAGCGCACCGGAATAGACGCCGATGGTCTTATTGCCGGCAGCTTCCGCCTGCTTGATCGCCCAGTCCTGCAACTCGCCGCGCATCGGCGACATATATTCCTCGGTCAGCCCTTCCTGGGCCGCCTGCAGATGCGGATCACCGGTGCCACCCCACCACACGTCACCCTTGGGATTGCCGGCTTCCGCACGTACCTGCGCATAGGTTTCGCCCGAGCTCTTGCGTGTCATATCGACGGTGATGCCGGTCTTTTCCTCGAAACCGGTCTTGATCTGCTGGCACCATGCCTCATCGGCGGCGCAATAAAGTGTCAGGCTTTCGGCCTGTGCCGCCGTACCGCCGGCGACAAGAACTGCGGCCAAAGCGGCCGAACGCAAATAGGCAGATTTCATGTTTTGGTTCCCTCCGATTTATTTTTCGTCGTCTAACGATCTGATGTCGTTTTAGCCTGTTGCAGAGTGAGTGCTTTTTACGCATTTTGCAATCGTGTTCATGGCACTATCTTAGGCGTCATGAAGCTGAACCGGCCAGGGTGCATTCTTAAATCTGAAGCACCTGACATAGCCGCATCGAAAGGAATGATTGGGCGAAAATGCCAAAGGACAAGAAGACCCTTCGCAAAGCGACCAACGGCGAGATCATCGCCCAGGTTGCTGCCATTCCGTTTAGGCTGAACGGGGGCGGCGAACTTGAGGTCATGCTTGTCACGTCGCGCGGCACCCGCCGTTTCATCGTGCCCAAGGGTTGGCCGATGAAGGGCAAAAGTGCGCGCCAGGCAGCCCTTGTCGAGGCCCGCGAGGAAGCCGGCGTGCGCGGAAAGGCGCTGAAAAAGCCGGCGGGTAGCTATTGCTACTGGAAACGGCTGTCGACCAGCTTCGTCAATGTCGTGGTCACCGCCTACCTGATCGAGGTGTCCGAGGAACTGCAGGACTGGCAAGAGGCAGGCGCGCGCCAACGTGCATGGCTGGCACCTTCCGATGCCGCCGTCCTCATCGACGAGCCGGAACTCGCGACCCTCATCCGCAACCTGTCGGTTGCTGATATAGCCACACCTGTCGAGGCAATGGCCGAAGCTACGTCCTAGGCATTGCCGCCGGGCAACTAGCCTTTGCAAGATTGCAGCTACAGGATTGCAGACGCCACAATCCGATTGTATCAGGGATAGTGCGTTGCACATTTGTGCAACGCTTGCGAAGCGGTTCGCCGCGTGGCCAAACTGGAGCTGTGCAATGTCCGAACTGAAGCCGGGCAGGTCATTCGTCAGCGCACAGCAGGTCGCTGAACTGGCCGGCGTTTCGCGCTCGGCGGTATCGCGCACCTTCACCGATGGGGCGAGCGTTTCTGAGACGACACGCAAGAAGGTTCTGGAGGCTGCCGAACAGCTCGGCTACCACGTCAACCATCTCGCCCGCAGCCTGATCCACGAAAACAGCGGCATCGTCTGTCTCATCGGCGCCGACATCAATACGCCCTATCATTCGCGCCTGCTCGATGCGATTACCAGGCGCCTGCAGGCGATCAATCGCGTCGCCATGGTCATCAACACCTCGGGCGACAGCGACAGTGTCGAGGCGGCTCTGCGCCAGACGCTGAATTACCGCGCCAATGCCACCGTCGTCCTTTCAGGCACGCCGCCGGCATCCCTCATCAACACCTGTATCAACAGCGGCCAGCACGTCATCCTGATCAACCGCGACGACCATCTCGATGGCCCCGAGAGCATCACCGTCGACAACGGTATCGCGGCCCGCGAAGCGTTCCACATGCTGCACCGCGCTGGTTGCCTCCGCATCGCGGTCGTCTCCTCGCAAGCGGGCACGCCAAGCCTGGTTGCGCGCGAGCGCGGCTTCCAACAAGCCGCCAAAGAGGCTGGCCTCGACGTCACCATCACCCGCGCCGGCCCAACTGGTTACGGTGCCGGCTTCGAAGCCGGGCGCCTGCTGCTCAGCGGCTCGGAACGGCCCGAGGCGGCGTTCTGCGTCACCGACCTTTTGGCCTGCGGTTTCATGGATGCGGCGCGCGTCGAGTTTGGCATGAACGTGCCGGCGGACCTCTGCGTCGTCGGCTTCGACGATATCGAGCAGGCCAGCTGGGCATCCTATCAGCTGACCACATTCCGTCAGCCGATCGCCCAGATCGCCGAACACATCACCACGCTTCTGGAAAGCGACGATCCCGGCGCCTTGAGCGGCGGGCGCGTGTGCTTTCACGCCGCTCCGGTCTGGCGCCGCACCGTGCGGCCCAAATGATCGTTGCGCTCGACCTTTCCGGTGGCGAGGTCGACGGAAAAATCGCGAGAGGGTAGACTGTCGAGCCAGTCCATCATCATGCGCATGAAGGAGGCGAGCCGGTCCTGCAGGCTGCCCTGCGGCCATGATCCGGCGGCATATCGCTGCGCTGTCAGACGATAGGCTGCGATGCGCCCGGCATCGATGAAATCGAGCGCGATCTCMCTGCCCTTGCGCAGCCGATACCAGTCGACGATCACCTCGAAGAACGGAAGCGCACCCATCGGTCCCGTCCCATTCTGCTCGTGAGCGACGATGGCGCGCGCGTCCTCGACGGTCAGCGGCCCGGATATGCCGGCAAAGGCATACAGGTCGCCAAGTGTCAGCTGAGGCACAAGCCCGGCCAGATCCTGCGGCCACTCCTTGGGCAAGTAGCGGTGCCGCACCATTTCGGCGAGGTGCCGGCTCAGGAAATCGGCATGGCTTTTCGCTTCCGTCACCGCTGCCGAAAGCCCCTCCCTTGCCGCCTCGATGCGATAGTGTGGGAAGGCCGCGTCGTATCCGGGCACGTCGGCGATGGTAATCGTTTCCACCCCCAGCCGATCGCTGCCGACATCGACAATCTTGTAGGCTGGCGGGAAGCCGACCATCGATGGCACGGCGATGTTGACGAGAAAATCGTCGCCATCGCGAAACACAGCCGTGTCATTGATGTGCAGATGGCCGCTGAAATGAACCTTGATGTCGGTGGATGCTGCGGCGCGAGAAACCTCCGCACCCGGCGTGCGGCGCAGGAAACTCGTATCGTTCAGAAGCTTGCCTTCGTCAGCCGAGGTACCGTTGAGCGGATCAATGATCGGATAGTGCGAAAAGGCGATCAGCTGTTTGCCCGCAGCCTTGGCCCGCRCTGCAACATCCTTCATCCACGCGAGGACGAAGGGCTTGTTGCGAAGCATCGAGTTCCAGCCAGCATCGGTGCTGTCGAGGTAGCTCTTTTCCAGCGCCGGATCGAGATCGCCATCGCGCGGCTCGAAGACATTGGCGTCGATCGACAACAGCCACAGCCCTTCGACCGGCTCGACCAGGAATGACGCATCGATGATGCGCCGCTTGGTCAGGCCATCGGCCGAGGCGATGTCGAAGGTGCGCGCCGCAAGCGCATCGTCGGCGCCAAATGGACACTCCCAATGCAAGTCGCTGTCGCGCCGGAAGAAGCCATAGGCGCCCATGGCCGGAATGGCGGTGCCGTAGCCACCGCAATACATCTCGGCGCTGACGATCCGCTCGACGGAGGCTTCTTGACCGACATTTGYGTCGCTTGTCACCAGCGTGTGCGAGCCGTCGGGATTGAGAAACCTCTTGCTCTGGTGGCGGCCATGGATCGCGTAGAGATCGTGATTGCCCGGCGTCGCCACGAAGCGCAGGCCAAAGCGCCTGGAATAGTCATCGAGAAGCGCGGTCGCCGCGACCATTGTCGATTGCTGGCCGTCGTCGGTCAGGTCGCCGGCAACCACCACCAGCGAAATGCCCCTGCGCACGATGTCGTCGAGCAGCGCGCGGGTCACATGAAAGCTCTCGTTGAACACCCGCGTCGACGCAGCTGTGTCGGCGAGCGTCCGGATCGCCGCCCCGTCGCCCGACCACCCGCCCTGGCGATGGGTGATGTCGTGGAAATGCGGGTCGGCGATAACGGCAATCTTCATTTCATTCTCACTCGTGGGCGGCACGCGCCATCATCAGGCCGTGGCAAGGACGCCTGCTGCGCGCCCGGTTGGCTGTTCCGGCAGCCCCTYGTCGATCATTGCGATCCACTGCGCCGCCTTGCGCGCGGCGGCGATCAGCATCGGCTTCGGCGCCTCGTGCCATTCGTCAGGCCGAAGCTCGCGCTTGGTGCGCACGTGGTTGAGCGCATCGTCGAGGGTCGGGAACTTCTCGGGCATTTCGACATGCAGGAACAGCGCCACCAGCGTCACCGAACGGCTGCGGCCGCCACGGCAATTGACCAGCACATTGCCCTTCTCGCGCCGGCGATAGGTACTTTTGTCAGGCAATTGCTGCGAGAACGCGCCGCGCAGCAGATAGTAGCCTGCGAGCATCATGGTCTCTGGGTTGCCATGGCCGTCGATCAGGCCAAGCTTGTAGTAGCGCACGGCACCGACGCCGTAGATGGCGTCAGCCGCCTCGCCCTCGCCAAACGGCTCGGTCGCGTAGTTGAAGTCGAGATTGACCGCACAGTTCACCACCGTGGTGATGTTCTTTTCCTTGAGCAATTCGAGGTCGCCCGCGCCGTCCATGCCGCCGACATAGACGTCAACGCCATAGCCGGCGATGCTGCGTTCGATCAGGCTGAGCGCCGGACGCTCATATCGCGGGCTGTTGATGTCCATGGGGCGTTCGGCCTTGATGCTCGTTATGATGCTGTGCGGAAGAATTCAGTGCCCGGCTTCGAGCTTTATGCCAGTCGCTTCGCTCATGCCCGGCGCCACACCTGGTGCTGCGGCCAGCACCGCCCCGCCCTTGGTCAGCCCGCCAAGCGAGAGGAAGGGAGCAACCACGCCGCCTGCTTCCTTGACCATCAGCAACCCGGCGAGGCAGTCCCAGGCATGCATGTGCAATTCGGCATAGGCGTCCGAACGGCCATCGGCGACATAAGCAAGGCCAAGCGCGCCCGACGCACCGCGCCGAACATTGGCGCCGCGTTCGAGGATGTTGGACAACACTTCGAGATAACGCGTGTTGGTCTTGCGGTTCGACCAGCCGAACTCGACGCAGGCGGCATCGAAATCGCCTGTCTTGGCAACCGAAAGCGCTTTTTCGTTGCGCGTTCCACCTTGCCCGCGTCGAGCGAAATAAAGCTCGTCCAAGACTGGATTATATATCGCGCCGATCTCGGTTTCGCCATTGCTGACGAAAGCGATCGAGATGCAGAAATGCGGAATGTCGCGGGCAAAATTCGCCGTGCCGTCGATCGGATCRACGACCCAGATATCCGATTTGATCGCCCCACCGCCTTCTTCGCCGAGAAAGCCGTCCTCGGGGAATTCTTCGGCGATGCGTGCCTTGAGATGCCGCTCCACGGCGGCGTCCGTCTCGGTCAGGAAGTCCTGCGGGCCCTTCATGCCGAAGCCACTGACGCGATTGATGAAACCGTCGAGCGCCACAGCACCGGCCGAACGCGCGATGTCGCGGCAAAAGGCAGCGCGCCGATCAAGGCCGGTTTGGATTGTCGCTTCGGTGGCCGGCC
>NZ_JBFUKO010000032.1:0-22013 GCF_056400805.1 Aminobacter sp. P4_H6_2 | reverse complement strand
GCTACATCCCATGCCCCTTTTTGGCGACCGGAGCCAGCGATGACCGAAATTCTGCAGACCCCTGAACTTGTGACCGTATTTGGCGGCTCCGGCTTCCTTGGCCGCCATGTCGTACGGGCGCTGGCTCAGCGTGGGTATCTGGTGCGGGTCGCCTGCCGTCGCCCCGACCTCGCCTTCCACCTGCAGCCGCTCGGCAATGTCGGCCAGATCCAGCCGGTCCAGGCCAATTTGCGCGTACGCTGGTCGGTCGACCGCGCCGTCCAGGGCGCATCGCATGTCATCAATCTCGTCGGCATCCTGCATGAAAGCGGACGGCAGCGATTCTCGACTGTGCACGAATTTGGCGCCCGCGCCGTTGCCGAAGCCGCGCGCGCGGTCGGCGCCTCACTGACGCATGTCTCGGCGCTCGGTGCCAATGCCCATTCCGAGTCCGTCTACGCCCAGACCAAGGCGCGTGGCGAAAAGGCCGTTATGGACACCGTGCCGGACGCGGTCATCTATCGCCCGTCGATCGTCTTCGGACCTGAGGATGGCTTCTTCAACCGCTTCGCCAACATGGCCCGTTTCTCGCCGGTGCTGCCGCTCATCGGCGGCGGCGAAACCCTGTTTCAGCCGATCTATGTCGGCGACGTTGCCGAAGCCGTTGCGCGTGCCGTCGACGGCAAGGTCGAGCGCGGCTCGACCTATGAACTCGGCGGGCCGCAGGTGCTGAGCTTCAAGCAGTGCATGGAAGAGATGCTCGATGTCATCGACCGCAAGCGCATCCTGATGCCCATGCCATGGTGGGCGGCAAACCTTCAGGCCTCCGTGCTCGGCCTGTTGCCCAATCCGCTTCTGACCAAGGACCAGGTCATGCTGCTGCGCTCCGACAATATCGTGTCGAAGGCAGCACAAGACGAGGGCCGCACCATCGCCGCTGTCGGTATCGCACCCAAGTCCACCGCCTCGATCCTGCCGAGCTACCTCTGGCGCTACCGCTACGCCGGCCAGTTCACCCGCCGGGAAGCCTGAGCGCGAACCGAGGGCGCATGGGCGCCCTCGCCGCCCTCCTGCCTTCTCGTCGTCGCCAGTGCCTTCACCTCGGCGCTGGCCGCCGCAATCGGCTTCAGCGCGACCTCCGTCGCCTTGGCCCGCACTTATTCAGCGCCACGCTCGCTTTCGCGCCTGGCCTTTGTCAAAGAACACTCCCTTTCGGGAGGTAGTTCGGGAAGCGGGGCGCGAGGCCGTGCCTTCCGATTGATAATATGTGGCGCGACGTTCGCGCCCCGCTCGGTGTTCTTGCCCCGCTCAGTCGCCTCGGCTTTCACCGCCAGCCGCCGCAAGGCCCGGGCTTGGGGGCTCATCACCCAGCAGGAGATCCGACCTCCTGCCAGCCCGGCACCGGCGCTTCCCCCCGAGCCCGGTGCGCACCGGGGTCCCGTGGAAGATCGCGAGATAATGATACGGGAGGTTTTGCAGGGCGTGGAGAAATGCGCGTGGCTATCCACGGTGGTTGCTGACAGTTGGTGACAGTTGAGGGTGCCTTATGAGGCAAATCCCATAGGTCGTGTTCCTTCGCACCCCCCTCTGGCCTGCCGGCCATCTCCCCCACAAGGAGGGAGATCACGCCTTCATCGGTGCCGCGTCTAGTCGCCAACATCGCAAGGTTTAGCCCTACGATGGTGGCGGATGAGCGCCGCCGGCGACGAGACTAATCTCCCTCCTTGTGGGGGAGATGGCCGGCAGGCCAGAGGGGGTGCGAAGGATCGAGACCGGCAAAATTAAGATTCAGGAGCGCTAAGGCGCTCCAAAAAATCTCCAATCGTAGAAAACCTCTCCACGTCCGACCTCAAGCCCTCACCACCACACTCCGCCGCGCGTGACACGGATGCGCGGGCGGCCACCATCGGGCGGGTTGAGCGGTGCGTCGCTGGCTGGTCGGGTGTCGTCGGCGAAATCGGTGTTGGCGGCGGTGATGTAGGCGCGCGCGCCGTGCGGCAGATAAGTGCCGGGATGGGCGCGAATCTTGGGGATCATCGAGGGGCGTGGGGCGGGCGGAACGGTGCCGCGGGGCACAAGCTCGTCTGATATCTCGGTGCTCCTGAGCGCCTTGAGCCGGGCGATGCGCGTTGCCGTCAGAGGATGGCTGCGCAGCACGGAGGGGTCGGGAATGCGGCCGCTCGGCAAAAGGATGTTTTCCCACAAGCGGCCTTGGGCGCGCTCGAGCTTGGTCAGGGCTGAAGYGAGCCCGTCAGGGTCGCCGGTCAAGGCCGCAGCCCCCAGATCGGCATCGAATTCGCGGGTGCGCGRCAAGGCCATCTGCAACAGCCCGCCGACCGTGGGCGCGGCAAGCAGCACCAGAATAGCCAGCCAGGGCACCTGGGGGCGGAAACCGCCTGCCACGCCGAAGAGATTGAAGAACAGCGAAAACAGGCCGACCGTCGACATGAACGAGGTGAAGCGCGACACCATGTCGGCGAAAGCCATGACCTTCACGTCTTCATGGGCGATGTGGCTGATTTCGTGCGCCAGAACACCCGCCAGCTCACGCGGCGTGAGCGTGCGGGCCAGCGCGTCGGTGACGGCGATGGCGGCATCGTCGCGGCGGCCGACCGCAAAGGCGTTCATCATCTTGGAGGGGATGACATAGAGCTTCGGGATCGCCGGCAACTCGGCGCGGCGGGCGAGCTCCTCGACGATGCGGAAGCCAGCGGGGAAATCGGCAGGCGCCACCTGCTGTGCCTTGTACATGGACAGCACCATTTGCGGGCTGACGCGCCGCACCGCCCACATCGACAGCACGCCGAAGACCAGCGCATACAGGATGCCGGTGCTGCCGGCGAAAGCCCAGGCGGTGACGGCGAGCAAAAGCAGGCTGCCGGCTCCGAGGAGCCAGGTTTGCAGCGAATTGAGYACGCGATTGCGCCGGTGCGAGAGCAGGTTGATGGAATGTGGCTCGCTCATACATGGTATATGAGCTTGCCACAGGCTTTTGCCGAGTCCCGCGCGAAGGAAAGTTGCAGAACGCTTGCGCTGCCAGAAGCCTGTTCTTATATACGCCGCAACACCGCTTCGGCCCGGAAAACCGGTGTCCGGAGCGGAATTTCTTGTGAACAGGGGCTTTCGTTGGAACGCCTTTATGGGTCCAGACAGCCTGCTTAGCGGAGAGAAGATATAAAAATGGCAAAAGTTATCGGTATCGACCTGGGAACGACCAATTCCTGCGTCGCCGTCATGGACGGCAAGGACGCGAAAGTCATCGAGAATGCGGAAGGTGCGCGCACGACCCCTTCCATCGTCGCCTTCAGTGGTGACGGCGAGCGTCTCGTCGGCCAGCCGGCCAAGCGCCAGGCGGTCACCAATCCTGAAAACACGGTTTTTGCGGTCAAGCGCCTGATCGGCCGCCGCTATGACGATCCGGTCACCGCGAAGGACAAGAAGCTTGTCCCCTACGAGATCGTCAATGGCGACAATGGCGACGCCTGGGTTGAGGCTGGCGGCAAGAAGCAGTCGCCCAGCCAGATCTCGGCGATGATCCTTCAGAAGATGAAGGAAACGGCGGAAGCCTATCTCGGCGAGAAGGTCGAAAAGGCCGTCATCACCGTTCCGGCTTACTTCAACGACGCCCAGCGCCAGGCGACCAAGGACGCCGGCCGCATCGCCGGCCTCGAAGTGCTGCGCATCATCAACGAGCCGACCGCAGCAGCCCTTGCCTATGGCCTCGACAAGACCGAAGGCAAGACCATTGCCGTCTATGACCTTGGCGGCGGTACCTTCGATATTTCCGTGCTCGAAATCGGCGACGGCGTGTTCGAGGTGAAGTCGACCAACGGCGACACCTTCCTGGGCGGCGAAGACTTCGACATGCGCCTCGTCGAGTATCTGGCGGCCGAGTTCAAGAAGGAACAGGGCATCGACCTGAAGAACGACAAGCTTGCCCTGCAGCGCCTCAAGGAAGCTGCCGAAAAGGCCAAGATCGAGCTGTCGTCCACCACGCAGACCGAAATCAACCTGCCCTTCATCACCGCCGATGCCACGGGTCCCAAGCACCTGACGCTGAAGCTTTCGCGCGCCAAGTTCGAGCAGCTGGTCGACGACCTCGTCCAGCGCACGATCGAGCCGTGCAAGGCAGCGCTCAAGGATGCCGGCCTCAAGGCGGGCGAGATCGACGAAGTGGTTCTTGTCGGCGGCATGACCCGCATGCCCAAGATCCAGGAGATCGTGAAGCAGTTCTTCGGCAAGGAGCCGCACAAGGGCGTCAACCCCGATGAGGTGGTTGCACTTGGTGCCGCGATCCAGGCCGGCGTGCTGCAGGGCGACGTCAAGGACGTGCTGCTGCTCGACGTGACCCCGCTGTCGCTGGGCATCGAGACGCTGGGCGGCGTGTTCACCCGCCTGATCGAGCGCAACACCACGATCCCGACCAAGAAGAGCCAGGTCTTCTCGACGGCTGAGGATTCCCAGTCGGCGGTGACCATCCGCGTCTTCCAGGGCGAGCGCGAAATGGCGCAGGACAACAAGATGCTCGGCCAGTTCGATCTTGTCGGCATTCCGCCGGCACCGCGCGGCGTGCCGCAGATCGAAGTGACCTTCGACATCGACGCCAACGGCATCGTCAACGTCTCGGCCAAGGACAAGGGCACCGGCAAGGAGCACCAGATCCGCATCCAGGCATCTGGCGGCCTGTCGGACGCCGACATCGACAAGATGGTCAAGGACGCCGAGGTGAATGCTGACGCCGACAAGAAGCGTCGTGCGCTGGTCGAGGCGCGCAACCAGGCCGAGAGCCTGCTGAACAGCAGCGAAAAGTCGCTCAAGGAGTATGGCGACAAGGTCACCGAGGCCGACCGCACCGCGATTTCTGACGCGATCGCGGCACTCAGGACCGCCACCGAGAACGACGACGTCGAGGCGATCAACGCAAAGTCGCAGACGCTTGCCGAAGCTTCGATGAAGCTTGGCCAGGCGATGTACGAGGCTTCGCAGCAGGAAGCGGCTGAATCCGACGCTGCTGCCGATGCGGCCAAGGACAGCGATGTGGTCGACGCCGATTTCGAAGAAATCGACGAMAACGACGACAAGACCAAGAAGAAGTCGGCTTAAGTGCCCATTTCGCGGCTCTGACAAGAAAGCCCGGCGGTTTGGCCGGGCTTTTTTGCAACCCGAACCGAAAAAATGCGGCGAAGGCCGCGCCAACTCTGGCATCGCGGCTTCCGGCTCACTAAATCGGAAGCCTGTCGTCAGACAAGAACCGGCCAAGCAATGCCACACACGACATTGAGCATCCGGGCAGCGGGAAGACATGAAAGCTGATTTCTACGAGACGCTGGGCGTTCAAAAGGGCGCTGACGAGAAGGAGCTGAAGTCGGCCTTCCGCAAGCTTGCCATGCAGTTCCATCCCGACCGCAATCCGGGCGACGATGCGTGCGAGCACAAGTTCAAGGAAATCAACGAAGCCTACGAAACGCTGAAGGACCCCCAGAAGCGCGCCGCCTATGACCGCTTCGGCCATGCTGCCTTCGAAAATGGCGGCATGGGCAATGGCGGCGGCCAGGGCTTTGGCGCCGGCGGATTCGCCGACATCTTCGAGGACATCTTCGGCGACATGATGGGCGGCGGCCGTCGCCGCTCGTCGGGCGGGCGCGAGCGCGGTGCCGACCTGCGCTACAACATGGAAATCACGCTGGAAGAGGCGTTTGCCGGCAAGACCGCGCAAATTCGCGTACCGAGCTCGATACTGTGCACCGAATGCGCCGGTTCCGGCGCCAAGGCCGGCACCCAGCCGGTGACCTGCTCGATGTGCCAGGGCCACGGCAAGGTACGCGCGAGCCAAGGATTCTTCTCCATCGAACGCACCTGCCCGCAGTGCCAGGGCCGCGGCCAGACGATCAAGGACCCGTGCGGCAAGTGCGCCGGACAGGGCCGCGTCACCGAAGAGCGTTCGCTGTCGGTCAACATTCCCTCGGGCATCGAAGACGGCACCCGCATCCGCCTTGCCAATGAAGGTGAAGCCGGCATGCGCGGCGGCCCCTCGGGCGACCTCTACATCTTCTTGTCGGTCAAGCCGCACGAATTTTTCCAGCGCGACGGCGCCGACCTCTATTGCAAGGTGCCGATCTCGATGACCACGGCAGCCCTTGGCGGCTCGTTCGAGGTCGCGACGCTCGACGGTACCCAGACACGCGTGAAGGTGCCTGAAGGCACCCAGAACGGGCGCCAGTTCCGGCTCAAGGGCAAGGGCATGCCGATCCTGCGCCAGCCGCAGGTCGGCGACCTCTATATCCAGACCGCGGTCGAGACACCGCAGAGCCTGACCCGACGCCAGCGCGAGCTGCTCGAAGAGTTCGAAAAGCTGTCTTCGACCGAGAATTCGCCGCAATCGAGTGGCTTCTTCTCGCGCATGAAGGACTTTTTCGAGTCCTTCGGGGACAAGTGAAAATTGTTTCTGCCGTAACGGAAATTGAGCCAGCTTTCCGCTTGCGCTGGGCCACTTTGCTGTTATTTCTCGCGCTGCAGCGGTGAGGAGATCGAAGCGATGCCACGCGGTTCTGGATTGCGCAAAACCCTTGCGGCCAAGTTCGACGACGAACTGAAGTTCTTCAAGGGCTGGATCGACAAGCCGAAGGCAGTAGGGTCGATCGTGCCGACGAGCTCGGTCACCGCCAAACGCATGGCTTCGGTCGTCAACCCGCATTCGGGGCTGCCGGTTTTGGAAGTCGGTCCCGGTACCGGTGTCATCACCAAGGCGATCCTGGCCCACGGCGTGAAGCCCGAAGACCTCTACACGGTTGAATATTCGGCCGATTTCGTCCAGCACCTGCGCAGGCTCTATCCGCGCGTCAATGTCATTGAGGGCGACGCCTTCGACCTCGACAAGACGCTCGGCGACAAGAGAGAGCTGATTTTCGATTCCGTGGTTTCCGGCGTGCCGCTGCTCAACTTCCCGGTCGCGAGCCGCGTCGCCTATCTCGAAGGTCTGCTCAAGCGCATCCCCGCAGGCCGGCCTGTGGTCCAGCTTACCTACGGGCCTAAATCGCCGATCCCGCCGGGGCTCGGCAACTACACTGTCGAGCATTTCGACTTCATCATCCGCAATATCCCCCCGACGCAGCTTTGGGTCTATCGCCGCGCAAAGCACTGACCGGCCTGCTTGATTTGAAGGGCTGATCGCTCCTATACCCGTCGCCATGATGTTGAGCGCGCGCCAGTTGGGCGTGCGACAGGATGACGGGCGGCCTTGCTGTCGAGGAGGCACTAATCATGACAATCGAAGCGATGCGCGACCGGCTGATCGTCGGGCTCGACCTGCCGACCGTCAAGGAGGCGGAAAAGGCGGTGCGCGACCTCGAAGGTACCGCCAATTTCTACAAGATCGGCTACCAGCTGGCCTTTGCCGGCGGGCTCGATTTCGCGCGCGAGCTGGCGAGCGGGGGCACCAAGGTGTTCCTCGACATGAAGCTGCTCGACATCGACAACACGGTGGCCAAGGGCGTCGAAAACATCGTCAAGATGGGCATGACCATGCTGACGCTGCATGCCTACCCCAAGGCGATGAAGGCGGCGGTGGAAGCAGCCAAGGGCAGCGAGCTGTGTTTGCTTGCAGTGACCGTGCTGACCTCGATGGACGAGCAGGACATGATCGATGCCGGCTACGAGTATGACCCGCATACGCTGGTGCTGCGCCGCGCCGAACAGGCGCTCAACGCCGGCATGGGCGGCATCGTCTGCTCGGCCAGCGAAGCCCAGGCTGTGCGCCGCATCGTCGGCCCCGATATGGCCGTGGTGACGCCGGGCATCCGCCCCGCGGGCTCCGACCGTGGCGACCAAAAGCGCGTCGTGACGCCCGCGGATGCCATCCGCAACGGCTCGAGCCATCTCGTCGTCGCCCGCCCGATCGTCGGCGCTGTTGACAGGCGGGCTGCCGCACAGGCTATCCTGCAAGAGATGGCTTCGGCCTGAAGCACGGCGTCGGGGAGAAAATCATGACCAAGGGATATTGGATCGCACGCGTCGATATACGCGACCCCGAGGGCTACAAGGGTTATGTCGCCGCCGCAAAGCCGGCCTTTGAACGCTTCGGCGCCAAGTTCATCGCCCGTGGCGGCGCCCATGAGGCAGTCGAGGGGCCAGGCCGCGCCCGCAACGTCATCATCGAGTTCGCCTCGATGGAAGACGCGCGCAACTGCTACTTCTCGCCGGAATATCAGCACGCCAAGTCGATCCGCCAGCAATTCGCCGATGGCGAGATCATGCTGGTCGAAGGCGCCTGATCCCATCAGACCGCCTGACTTGCCAATCCTCCAGGGCCTTGCTGGCCCCGGAGGGCTTTGCTGCGCGTGGAAAACTGATTCGCCGAAATGTTGCGACGCACAACGTCAAGGGCTGCCGATGCTGAGCCGGCGGCGCCGTTGGAAACGGTTTTTCAACAGCTTGGACTAAAGAATGACCCTATTTCACGCCAAGTGAGATATTGCATCGCAGCAGATGTTTGTTACCTTCGCTGCATTGCATGACGGGCCTCCGGCCGGCTCGCCTCCCCGCATGGCCGTATGAGGACATCATGTTTTACCAGCTTTATGAATCGACCCACGCGGCGTTGCAGCCGGCGCGCGCTTATGCCGATGCGGTCAAACTGTTTTATTCCAACCCGCTGAACCCGTTTTCGCACATGCCGCTGGGCCGCTCGGTAGCGGCGATGGCCGAGCTGTTCGAGCGCACCACGCGCCGCTATGKCAAGCCGCAATTCGGCCTCGACAAGACTGTGGTCAACTTCCAGCCGGTGGCGGTGACCGAGAAGGTCGCCTGGTCGCGGCCGTTCTGCAACCTGATCCGCTTCGAACTCGCGCTGCCGGAAGGGCGCCGCCCCGATCCCAAGCTTTTGATCGTGGCGCCGATGTCGGGCCACTATGCGACGCTGCTGCGCGGCACTGTCGAGGCGATGCTGCCGCATGCCGACGTTTACATCACAGACTGGGCCGATGCGCGCATGGTGCCGGTGACCGAAGGCAAGTTCGATCTCGACGACTACATCGACTATGTCATCGACATGTTCCATGCGCTCGGGCCGGACACCCATGTCATGGCGGTGTGCCAGCCTTCGGTGCCGGTGCTGGCGGCAATCGCGRTGATGGAAGCGCGCGGCGACCGCTTTGCGCCCTCGACCATGACGCTGATGGGCGGACCTATCGACACGCGCCGCAACCCAACCGCCGTCAACGAGATGGCCGAGCAAAAAACCATCGAGTGGTTCCGCGACAACGTCATCATGCAGGTGCCGTGGCCTGCGCCCGGCTTCGCCCGCGACGTCTATCCGGGCTTCCTGCAGCTATCGGGCTTCATGAGCATGAACCTCGACCGCCATATCATCGCCCACAAGGATTTCTTCATGCAGCTGGTGAAGAACGATGGCGACGGTGCGGAGAAGCACCGCGACTTCTATGACGAATATCTGGCGGTGATGGACCTGACCGCCGAGTTCTACCTGCAGACGGTCGACACGGTGTTCGTGCGCCACTCCCTGCCCAAGGGCGAGATGACCCATCGCGGTGAGCTGGTCGACACATCGGCGATCCGCAACGTGGCGCTGTTCACCGTCGAGGGTGAAAACGACGATATTTCGGGCCTCGGCCAGACACAGGCCGCGCATGATTTGTGCGTCAACATCCCTCACGACATGAAGGCGCACTACATGCAGCCGGCGGTGGGCCACTACGGCGTGTTCAACGGCTCACGCTTTCGCGCCGAGATCGTGCCGCGCATTGTCGACTTCATGACGAGTTATGGTGCCACCGCGCGCAAGGCGACAAAGCCACAGCTGGTGCGCAAGGCCTGACCACTCCGGCTTCGGCCCGGCTTCGGCATTGATCTTGTCCACAGGAGGCCCGGCGCACAACGCCGGGCTTTTGCCGTTCTGTTGCACAATTATCGCTTGGCGGCAGCGGCGGTAACCATGTCTGCAATCTGTCGCGAGCTTTGATTGACTCAGCACGCCCTACGACCTTAACGTTTTGTTAACGATGTAAAGGGGCGAGCGGGGCAGATGATTTCCGCAACAGGCGTACGGTGCGCGGCGGGGCGTACTGGTTTGTTTTTTGGGTTGGTGGCGGGCTTGGTCTTGTCCGCGGGCACGGCCATGGCGTCTCAGCCGATGGTCACCGGCGGGCTTACCTCGCAGCCGATCGGCCACTATGAATTCTGTCGCCTCAACCTGGCCGAATGCTCGATCAAGCAGCGCGATACCGGTCCCGTGCAGATGACAGGCGCGCTTTGGCGCAAGCTGGTTGCCATCAATGTCGCTGTCAACGCGGCCATCAAGCCTATGAACGACATCGACATCTATGGCCGCGAAGAGGTCTGGGCCTATCCCGACAACGGGGTCGGCGATTGCGAAGACTATGTGCTGGAAAAGCGCCGCAGCTTGAGCCGCGAAGGCGTGTCGCTGTCCAACCTGCTGATCACCGTGGTGCGCAAGCCCGATGGCGAGGGCCACGCCGTGCTGACGGTGCGGACTTCCAAGGGCGACTTCATTCTCGACAATCTGACCGACGCCGTGCGCCAATGGGACGAGACCGGCTACAGCTACCTCAAGCGCCAGTCGACGGAAAACACGGGCCGCTGGGTGACCATCCGCGAAGGCCAGCCCACGCTGGTCGGCTCGGTCAAGTAAGACCTATCCGGATCCGGCCATGCCTCGCCGCTCGTCGGCGGGCGGCGAAGCAGGCGCCATGCCGCAGCGTGGATATTTTGCGCACGCCCTGCCCCACGGCCAACGGATTGCCGCGAAGCCATGGCCACACGAAGCGTAAGGTTGTGCCGGTTACACCCAACTGGCAGGGCTGCCATCAGCTCCTCACATCGTAGATCGTCGCCTGCCGTCCTCCTCAACGCGGCAAATCTTGCGCACAGGCGCCCTCACCTACGCCGCCTGCGCCATGCGCTCCGAGGCAATGCGGTAAGAAATCGCCTCGGCAAGATGGATGCGGCCGACAGTCTCGCTGCCTTCGAGGTCAGCAAGCGTGCGCGCCACCTTGAGCACACGATGATAGGCGCGGGCGGAAAAGCCGAGCTTTTCACTGGCGTCCTTGAGTAGCGACAGCCCCGCAGCATCGGGTGTCGCGATGTCTTCGATCAGGCCGGCGGCGCATTGTGCGTTGGTAGTGGCGTTGGTCACACCGTGACGTTCGAGACGCTCGCGCTGGATCGTGCGCGCGCGGGCGACACGCGCCGCGACGTCGACACTTGCTTCCGACTTGCCGGTGCGGATCAGGTCGGAGGCAGAGACTGCCGGCACTTCGATGCGCAGATCGATGCGGTCGAGCAGCGGGCCGGAGATGCGCGCCTGGTAGTCGCTCTGGCAGCGCGTGCCGCGCAGGCAGCGATAGCCGGGCTCGCCGGCCATGCCACAGCGGCACGGGTTCATCGCCGCAACCAGCTGGATTCTTGCCGGATAGGTGATGCGGTGATTGACACGCGCGATCATGCATTCACCGGTTTCGAGCGGCTGGCGCAGGGAATCGAGCACCTGTGGGGTAAATTCCGGAAGCTCGTCGAGAAACAGCACTCCGTGATGGGCGAGCGACACCTCGCCGGGCCGGGCTCTCAAGCCGCCGCCGACCATCGCAGCCATGGAGGCCGAATGATGCGGCGCCCGGAACGGCCGCCGGTCCGTGAGCTTGCCCTCGGCCAGTTCGCCGGCGACCGAGGCGATCATCGAGACTTCGAGCAGTTCCTTGGGCGATAGCGGCGGCAGGATCGACGGCAGCCGTGCCGTCAGCATCGATTTGCCGGCACCAGGCGGACCGACCATCATCAGGTTGTGCCCGCCGGCCGCAGCCACTTCAAGCGCGCGCTTGGCGCTTTCCTGGCCCTTGATGTCGGCGAGGTCTGGCAGGTCGCGCGGCGCGGCGCGAATGCCAGGCTCCGGCCGCGACAGGACCTGCGTGCCGCGAAAGTGGTTGGCAATGGCAATCAAGCTGCGCGGCGCCAGGATGTCGATGTCTGCACCCGCCCAGGCGGCCTCAGGCCCGCTGGCCGCAGGGCAGATCAGCCCCTTGCCCTCCGCATTCGCCCCGATTGCCGCCGGTAGAGCACCTGAAACCGCCGATATGGTGCCGTCTAGGGAGAGTTCGCCGAGCACGACATAGGCGGCGAGCGCATCGCCAGGAACCGCACCGAGTGCAGCCATCAGGCCAAGCGCGATGGGCAGGTCGTAGTGGCTGCCCTCCTTGGGCAGGTCGGCGGGCGCGAGATTGACGGTGACCTTCTTGGCGGGCATCGACAGGCCCGAGGCGTGGAGCGCCGCCTGCACCCGCTCGCGGCTTTCGGCGACTGCCTTGTCGGGCAGGCCGACGATATGCATGCCGACCTTGCCAGGCGCCACCATCACCTGCACGTCGACGGGAACCGCCTCGATGCCCTGGAACGCGACCGTGCGCACGCGCGAAACCATGCTGCCCCTCCGCTCCGACGCCACCTATCCGTTGGCAGGCGCTACGCCTCACCCGCGCATTCAGGTCGTGGACGACCCAATACAAGACAAGCATAGATTGCAGGACGGCGCAAGAACAATTAGGGAACAAGCCCGCATGGCGATGAAGGCACGCTTCATTAACCTTGCTTCGCATTGCCAGCGTCCCAACGGCACCGGATAGAGAGTCTTAAGTGCTGGCGCGCTAATGTAGGACGCATCATCAGGAAAGGCGGTTGAGCTTCATCATGCAGCGGGGGGTGTTCAAGCAAAAGATCGGGCGGTTGGGCGCTCGCCGGCGGCGTGACACAGTCAAGATCGCTGAACTCAATGCCCAGTTGGCGGAGCAGGCAGCGCTCATCAGCGCCCAAGCCGCTTCGCTTACCCATAGCCAAAAAATCTTCGACAGGTCCTCGGCTGCAGCGAGGATCGGCGTTTGGCAATGCAACCTTGCCGATCAGTCCCTTCACTGGACCGATGTCGTCTACGACATCTTCGATCTGCCGCGCGGGTCGGCGATCGACCGCCGGCACACGCTTCAGTGCTATACTGCCGATTCCGTCGCGGAGTTGCACGCGCGCCGCAGCAAGGCGATCGCCGAGCGCACCGGCTTCAGCCTGGATGCGGAGATCGTCACGGTGAAGGGAAATCGCCGCTGGATACGGATCACCGCCACAGTCGAATGCGAGAATGACGTGGCGGTCCGCATCTTCGGGATGAAGCAGGACATCACCGAAGAGAAGATTCTCGGCGACCAGACGCGTTATCTCGCCGAATTCGATGTCATGACCGGTCTTGCCAACMGAAGTCAGTTCCAGTCGAGGCTGTCTGGGCTGACCGCGCAACAAACCGACTGCCCTGCCCCGTCAGCGTTGTTGCTGGTCGATCTCGATGGGTTCAAACAGGTCAATGACGGTTTCGGCCACGCCGTCGGCGACGAGTGCCTCAAGCAGGTGGCCCGGCGCCTCGACGAGGCCTGCGCCGGAATGGAGCTTGTTGCCCGGATCGGCGGCGATGAGTTCGCCGTGCTGACAAGCGCAAATCTCGATCTGGCGTCCATCTCGGAGCTTGCCCGCAAGATCATCCATAAGCTTGGTCAGCCGGTCGACCATCAAGGCAACAGCCTGAAGCTCGGCGCTTCGGTCGGCATCGCCCTGATCGAGGGCGCTACGCTGCCGGAACTGCTGGTGAGCGCCGACACCGCGCTTTACGCCGCCAAGGCGGCAGGGCGAAACACGTTCCGGATTTTCAAGGCAAGCGACGCGGCAGGCATGCAAAATCATCGGGCGGCATGAGGTGGCCGCGCCGCGCGCTGCTGCCCGTGGGTTCGCGGCAACGCCGTTGCGCTCTACTTCTGCGTCCAGAGCCTTGTCGTAGGCATCGTCGGCACGCTGGCGGTGGTGTGCTCGACGGCGCCACGGCGTGGCCGTTGGTCGCCTACCGGACAGTCATCCCCGGCGTGACGCTGGAGCGCGCTACGGCTGCTGCAGATGCGGCAGTCCGCGGCGGCACTTTCGGCTGCCCGCCGGGCTATGAACGGGCTAAACCCAAGTGGCCGGCCTGGTAATTGATACCTCGTTCGGAAGGTTGATTGTCGCCGGAAATTGGGAGTGCGCCAAATGACCAGGGCGAATCCGCAAATAGAAAGAAGCAACGTTCATCAGGCTTTGGTTCGGGTATCGCACAGGCACTAAAAGGCCCACGCGCTTACCCGCTTCCTGTACGGCAATCCGGATTGGCTCTACGAGATCGGAATCGTTTGTTATCACAACCGCCACATCGAAGGCGTCGATGAATGCGTCTCGCACCAAATGTGAACCAAGGTTCACATCGCTGCCCTTTTCTTCACTCTTGACCACTTTCACCACCGCTGGTAGCGGCATTGTCCAGTTGTAACCATTTGGCTTCGACTGAGGAGGAAGGGCGAGAGGCATCCATGGCTCTGTGATCATAAAGCTGCCTTCATGCACGGCTATCTCGGGAACTGTCGCGAGCGCATTCAAATAAGTTGCTTGCCGTGCAGGAGCTTGCGGGTCATGGGCGCGGGCTGAAACCCTCGCAATATAGTAGTTCACTCGGGTTATGACATGCCCTGGCTGCAGGACGTTTGCCGCGAGCAGAAGCGGGTTCACCCACTTCATTGAAGGGCGATCTTTCAACATTCGATAATACAGGTTGAAACCGTCGATATAGACGATGGTGCGCATCAATCACCCCTACCCTTAAAAAAGCAAAGGCCGCCAAGGAGTTCCCTCCTCTACGGCCTTTGAGCCCACAGCAAGCTGTGGGTGGGTGATGGCATATATATAGACATTGACGGCCAAAAGTCAACGTGATACCGCCGAACGAGCGGTATCACGAAGCACTGATTCTACTCCAAATCTGAAAAAATTATATTGAGGCCTTCTTAGGACTATCGTCCTTTTGTGGAGGCTGATTCGCAGTTTTCTTCAGCACACAGCCAAAAACTTCCTGGAACTGGTCTGTTTCCAGTTCGTACACTGCTTCGCGGCCCTAGGCGTGGCGCGAATTGATCAGGCCCGCTTCGCCTCCACCGCGTCCCAGAACAGGGCGGCGATATCGGCACCGCCGAACTTCTTGACCTCGCGGATGCCGGTCGGCGAGGTCACGTTGATCTCGGTCATGTAGTCGCCGATGACGTCGATGCCGACGAGGATGAAGCCGCGTTCGCGCAAAGACGGGCCGATGCGGGCGCAGATCTCGCGCTCGCGTTCGGTCAGCTCGGTTTTTTCAGCACGGCCACCGGCGTGCATGTTGGAGCGGGCATCGTGCTYGGCGGGCACACGGTTGATCGCCCCGACCGGCTCGCCGTCGATCAGGATGATGCGCTTGTCGCCCTTGCGCACGTCCTTGAGATAGCGCTGGACGATGTAGGGCTCACGGAACATCTGGCCGAACATTTCGAGCAGAGAGGAGAGATTGCGGTCGGCTTCGTGGAGATGGAAGATGCCCGCACCGCCATTGCCGTAGAGCGGCTTGACGATGATGTCGCCGAACTCCTTGCGGAAGGCAGCGACCTCTTGCGGATCCTTGGTGATCAGCGTTTCCGGCATCAGGTCGCCGAATTCGGTGACGAAGATCTTTTCGGGGCTGTTGCGCACCCAGGCAGGGTCGTTGACGACCAGCGTCTTGGGGTGGATGCGCTCGAGGATATGGGTGGTGGTGATGTAGTTCATGTCGAAGGGCGGGTCCTGGCGCAGCAGGATCACGTCCATCTCGGAGAGGTCGGTGCGCACCGGCTCGCCCAGCGTGAAGTGATCGCCCTTGATGTCGCGCACTTCGAGCTTTTCGACGCGGGCGAAGACCTTGCCGTCGCGCAGCGACAGCCGGTCGGGGGTGTAGTGATATAGCTCGTGGCCGCGCCGCTGTGCCTCCAGCGACAGCGCAAACGACGTGTCGCCGGCGATCGAGATGGTTTCGATGTGGTCCATTTGGACGGCGATCTTGAGCGGCATGGAGGTCTCCGGCGCGGCTGGCAGGTGGCAATCGCACGCCGCCGGTTGCCCGGCCACGCGCTGGTGTGACGAGGATGTAGCAATTTGGCGGCCGTATGCAATGGCGGGGCAGCGTTGTGGCGCTGAGATGAGGCCCGAAATGACACCGAAATCACCGATTGGCGCGGCAAAACCCGCCACCTGTGAAACCGGTTTCGACGCGATGTCGAAATCCGGACGGACAGGCAAATTGAATACAATTCCTAAACGCTTTGCTGGCAGGGTCCTGCAACGATTCAAACTTGAGCAGAACAGAGACCAAGCATGTCATTCGGCGTCAGCCATTCGGACCGGGACACGTCGGATCTGGCCTTCACCGACGCCTTGACCGGGCTCGGAAACCAGCGCCGCTTCTTCGACAAGGTCGAGCGGCTGATCGGCGACCGCGCCGAGGACCCTGCCCCGTTCACCGTCGGCATTCTCGATCTCGACGGCTTCAAGCCGATCAACGACCTATTTGGCCATCGCGCCGGCGACGATATCCTGATCCAGGTCGCAATGCGCCTGCAGGCTGCTTGCGAGGGCCATTCGGCCGTGGCGCGCATCGGCGCCGACGAATTCGCCTTCCTCTATCCTCTGGTATTCTCAGAGGATGCCGCCGCCGAAAAGGCGCGCATGCTGATCGAAATCCTGTCGGCACCCTACGATGTCGGCGAGCGCACGGCGCGCCTGTCGGCCTCTGTCGGCTGCTCCCTGTTTTATTCCGCCGACGACAACACCGAAACCCTGGTGCGCAAGGCCGAGACCGCGCTCTACCACGCCAAGCGCTCCGGCCGGGGTCGGGTTGTCGTTTACACCCGCGAGATGGAAGAAGCGGCCAAACGCGTCACCCGCATCGAGCAGGCGCTGCGCCGCGCCGTTGCCGCCGGCGAGGTCGCCCCGCATTTCCAGCCGATCGTCGACCTCAACACCCGCCGGACCATCGGTTTCGAAGCACTTGCCCGCTGGACCGACCGCGATCTCGGTTCGGTTTCGCCGGCCGTCTTCATCCCGATCGCCGAAGAGCGCGGCATCATCGGCCCGCTATCGCAGCTGGTGCTGCGGAAGGCTGCGGAAGCGGCGCGCAGTTGGCCAAAAGACATGTTCCTGTCGTTCAACCTGTCGCCGTCGCAGCTTGTCGACCAGAATACCGGGTTGCACATTTTGTCGATCCTTGAACGCACCGGTTTTGATCCACGCCGTCTTGAGATCGAGATCACCGAAACCGGCCTGATGACCGATCCCGTCTCGGCGGCGAAGATCGTCGAGGATCTCCGGCGCGTCGGCATTCGCGTGTCGCTCGACGATTTCGGCACCGGCCAGTCGTCGCTGGGGCGCTTGCGCGAGTTCCGTTTCGACAAGCTCAAGATCGACCGCGCATTTGTCGCTTCGATCCTGGAGGATCGGCCGTCGGAGCACATCATCCGCGCCATTCTGGCGATGTGCGAGGGTCTCGGCATGGACGTGGTTGCCGAAGGCATCGAGATGGAGGCACAGGCAGAACGTCTGGTGCAGTTCGGCTGCGCCGGCGGCCAGGGCTATCTGTTCGGCCRTCCGGCCGACGCCGACGCGACGCTCGGCTATCTCCGCGAATCCCATCGCGGCGCAGCCTACGCCCGGGCGATCTGAGCGCGCCTTGCCGGCGTAAGATCAGCCGCCGGCAATATGCAAAATCAGGTTCCCCTTTGTCGCGCCGCGATCTAAAAAAGTGGCGCTCCGCCTGGTCGGACAACAAGCGTGATTGTGGGAATGGATCATGATGCCATCGGCGCGATTTCCTGACCTTGAAGGCCGATCGGTGCTCATCACCGGCGGCGGCTCCGGCATCGGCGCCGCGCTGACCGAAGGCTTTGCTCTCCAAGGCGCCAAGGTTGCCTTCGTCGACATCGCGGAAAAGCCGAGCCGGGAGCTTTGCGACCGTGTTGAACTGGCGACCGGCAACAGACCTCTGTTCCTGCGCGCCGACCTGCGCGACATCGATGAATTGCGCAGCGCGGTGGCTGCCGCTGTCGACGCGCACGGGCCGGTGAAGGTGCTGGTCAACAACGCCGCCAATGACGAGCGCCACGAAGTCGCCGACGTCACGCCCGAAAGCTGGGACGCCAACCAGGCGGTAAACATCAGGCCGCATTTCTTCACCATCCAGGCGGTAGCACCTGGTATGGCGGCCGCCGGCGGCGGCTCGATCATCAATTTCACCTCGACCTCCTACATGCTCAACATCGGCACCATGCCGGCCTACACGGCGGCAAAGGCCGCGATCGTCGGACTGACCAAGGGGCTTGCCGGCCGCTATGGCCCTGACAGGATCAGGGTCAATGCGGTGGCGCCGGGCTGGGTGATCACCGAACGCCAGCGCGAGCTGTGGGTCACCGAGACCTCGCTCAACGAACACATCGCCCGGCAGTGCATCCCCGACATGATGCTGCCCGAAGACATGGTCGGCACGGTGCTTTTCCTGGCATCGGACGCTTCGAAAATGCTGACGGCGCAAACGCTGATCGTCGACGGAGGAATTTTGTGAGCGCAACATCCAAGGCGGCGATTGCCGCAGTCGACTGGGGCACGACGCGGCTGCGCGTCTGGCTGCTCGATGCTACGGGCGCGGTGGTCGACGAACGCCGAAGCGACGAGGGCTTGCTCACTGCCCAGCACAAGGGTTTTGCCACAGTGCTCGACCGCCATCTCCAGGAGATGAACGCGCCATCCGGGTTGCCCGCAATCGTCTGCGGCATGGCCGGTGCGCGCCAGGGTTGGTTCGAAGCGCCTTATGTCGATGTGCCGGCCTCGCTTAGCGACATTCTTGGCGCGGCCGTGCCCGTCCCCGGTGTCGGCCGCGACGTCCGCATCGTGCCGGGGCTTGCCCAGCGCAATGCGCGCACGCCCGACGTGATGCGCGGCGAAGAGACCCAGCTTGCCGGCGTCGCCAGTCTGATCGGATCGGGCAGCCACCTCGTTTGCATGCCAGGCACGCATTCGAAATGGGTCATCGCCGAGGCCGGCGCGATTTCGGGCTTCGGCACCTGGCCGACCGGCGAGATGTTTTCGGTGCTGTCTCAGCATTCGATCCTGCGCCACTCGATCGGCGACAAGCCGGCTGCGGTTGCTCCTGACAATCAGGTGTTTCGCGACTGGTGCCAGGAGGCGCTGTTCGACGGCGACATCGGCGCCAAGCTGTTTGGCATCCGTGCCGCGGGGCTGTTGAACGGGCTGAGCCAGGACGATGCGGCGGCGGCACTTTCGGGCATGCTGATCGGTGCCGAGATCGCCTCGGCTGTCAGGCGTTTTGGCCGGCGCGGCGCACCTGTGATTCTCGTCGTGTCGGGATCGCTGGGCAGGCTCTACGCCGAAGCCATGGCCCTCGACGGCATCGCGGTGACGATCGCCGATGCGGATCAAGCCGTGCTGGCAGGCCTGGTGGCGGCGGCACGGCGCAACAAGATGTTATCAGAGGGAGCAGCCCAATGACCATGACAGCGCCCTTCCCCAGACTTGGCCGTGGACTGGTCGCCATCCTGCGCGGACTGAAGCCAGAGGAAGCGCTCGATATCGGCCGCGCGGTCTTCGACGCCGGCATCGAGGCGATCGAGGTGCCGCTCAATTCGCCAGATCCGTTCCGCTCGATCGAGCTGTTGGCCAAGGCGCTGCCGCAGGCGCTGGTCGGCGGCGGCACGGTGGTGTGGGCCAAGGATGTCGACCGGCTCAACGACGCCGGCGGGCGCCTCCTGGTCAGTCCCAACATCGATGCCGAGGTGATGGGCCGCGCAGCCGTGCACAAGATGGTGACGATGCCCGGCGTGTTCACGCCGACCGACGCGTTTCTGGCGCTACGGCTTGGCGCATCGGCGCTGAAGTTTTTCCCGGCAAGCGTGCTCGGCACCGGCGGCATTTCAGCGATCCGCGCGGTGTTGCCGAAGGAGACGCAGGTCGGCGTCGTCGGCGGTGTGTCGGAGGCCGATTTCGCGGCCTATGCCAAGGTCGGCGTGCAGCTGTTTGGCCTCGGCTCCAGCCTCTACAAGCCCGGCATGGCTGCTGCCGATGTCGGCGCACGCGCGCGGGCCGCAGTGGCCGGCTGGGATGCCATCGGCGAGGGAGCGTGAGATGGCTACTGTGATCCTGTCCGACGAAGCTTGCGAACTCGGCGAGGGGCCGACCTACGATCCCGCCACCGACACGCTTTACTGGTTCGACATCCTAGCGAACCGCATGCTGGAAAAGAAGCTGGCGAGTGGCGCAACCAAGGTGCACCTGTTTAGCGAACGGGCAAGCGCTCTCGCCACGATCGACGGCGAACGCCAGCTGCTTTTGACCGAGACCGGCCTGCATATCCGAGATGCCGCGACCGGCAAGCTGAGCCTGCATATGTCGGTCGAGGCACCCAACCCGGCGACGCGTTCCAACGATGCGCGGGTCCATCCGTGCGGCGCCTTGTGGTTCGGCACCATGGGCAAAAAGGCCGAGGCGGGAGCAGGCGCCATCTACTGGTATTTCCGTGGCGAGCTCAGGCTGCTGTTCCCAGCGATCAGCATCCCCAACTCGATCTGCTTCAGCGCCGACGGCAAGACCGCCTATTACAGCGATACGGCGACCAACCTGCTCTATCGCCTGGACTGCGATCCCGACACCGGCCTGCCGCTGGGCGACCCCAAACTGTTTGTCGATCGCCGTGGCGACAGGGGCGGCATCGACGGCTCCGTGGTCGACCGCGACGGCGTGCTGTGGAACGCGAGCTGGGGCGGCGGCCGCCTGGATGCCTATGCACCCGACGGCAGCGTGCTGCGCTCGGTGCCGGTGCCGGCGTCGCAGGCGTCATGCCCAGCCTTCGTCGGTGCCGCCGCCGACCGGCTGGTGGTGACCTCGGCCTGGGAAGGAATGGATCAAGCCGCGCGTAGCGCCGACCCGCATGCCGGCAAGACCTTCCTGCTCGATATCAAGGTCAATGGCCGCCACGAGCCCAACGTTCTCATCTGAGATTTGCCACCAAGGCTGTCGCCCAGGCGATGGCAACAGGTCGGTTTTCCGGCAAGCCCGGCGCTGGCTTGATGCGATTGTCGGGCGATGCCAGCGCTCCCATGCGTCGGCGCGCATGACAGCAGGACAATCGCCCGATGACCGGACAGAGACCGACGCTTATCCTTGTCCATGAACCGGAGAGCGCCTGCCTCGACAGGCTTTTAGCCGATGGTTTTGCCCGCAAGGCGGCGACTGAGATATCATCCTATCTGGCGCAGTCGACCGATCTGGCGCCCGAATTCGGAGCGCTCGCTGAGGCCTGCGCGCGACGCGGCTTTGATTTTCGTGCCGTCGAGCTCGACGACGCGGCAGAGGCCCTCGCGGCCTGCGACCGCAAGACAAGCCTTGTCTGGACGCTGACCGACGGCATCGCCTATTTTCGCGGTGGTGCAGCACCTGCGCTCGCGCGCCTCAATGGGCTCGCCACCATCGGCGCCGACGATTCCTTGTTTGCGCTGTGCCAAGACAAGTTCCGCGCCGGTGCGGTGCTCGCAGCACTCGGCCTGCCGGTGCCACAGGCGGGGCTTGCACGCGGCGGGAAATGGCTGGTCGGACCACCGGTCTCGTCCTCAGGCTATTTCGTCAAGCCGAACCGGCTTGGCGCCAAGATCGGCATATGGGAGGATTCGCGCTGCCGCATGGCAGAAGAAGCACTTGTGCTCGGTCGACGGGTGTTCGACGCCTATCGTGACGACGTCATCGTGCAGCCCTATGTGGCCGGCCACAACGTGCGGGCGAGTTTTCTCGCGGTCGACCCCGATGCCGGGCCGGAAGCGCTGGGCATCGTCTTTGTCGATTCAGGCGGCGATTTCCAGACCATGGCCGACAGCATGGCGCTTTACGGCGATACCGGCGCGGCCGCCAAGGGTGCTGGCCACTATGCCGAGCCGGAATTGGTGAGTGTCGCTTCGGTGCAGCCGGGCGCGGCCGAAAGCATCAGGCAGATCGCGGCGAAGCTGATGACCGGGCTTGGCCTGCGAGACGTCTTTTCGCTCGATTTCCGGGTGGAGACCGACGACACCGTGCATCTCATCGAATTCGAGGTCTGCCCTGGCCTGCCC
>NZ_JBFUKO010000031.1:0-22814 GCF_056400805.1 Aminobacter sp. P4_H6_2 | reverse complement strand
GATCTGGGGTGTCGTCGCGACGGCCAGCGGCCTTCCCGCTGGAGCATTGGCCGGTACCTATGYCGGGGTAGGCGCGAACGCCTCGTTCGGTGTCGGCGCAGGCGCCAATATTCTCGTCGGCGGGAGCGGCCGCGCGTTTTCGCTGCAGCCAATTGCCGTCGAAGGTCAGGAAGGCATCAACATTGCGGGCGGCGTTACGACGGTCACTCTAAAGTCCGCGCCTTGAGGCTCAGGCGAAACGAACTGCATGCTCACGGCAGGTTTAGCCAGGCTCACCACAAATCTTGCATGTCTGGGTCTGATTGCTGGCGGTCTGTGTTCGGCTCTCGGCGGAGCACTTGCACAGGACGCGGATGTCAAACCGCATGTTCCCCTTCAGATGCCGTGGTGATCTTGCGGTCCCCCAAACTCGCGGACGGTGCCCTGACGTTCGATGTTTCGGTGCTTGAAGGAAGCCTGAGTGGGTCGAGTGGACCTGCGGCACTGTTCATCGATCGTGGCGGCGGCTTTGGCGGCGGTCACTATTTTGGTGGTGGTGGCTTCGGCGGGGGCAACTTCGGCGGAGGGGCGCGCGGCTTTGGCGGTGGCGATTTCGGCGGCGACCGACTTGGCAGCAACGACGGGCGCTTTGCGTCGGACAGGATTGGCGGTGTCGATCATGCGAATTAYTGGCACGCTCCCGAATATCATGGGGCMTGGTATKCCGGCGCCGGATTGGCGACGGGCCTCGCCGTCGGAGCAGCAGCGGCCCGTCCGACGACTACGGCTACGGCCAATGCGGCTATTATCCCTATCCGCCCTGCTATTGATGCGTCGGGACCTGCGCCCGACAACGACGTTTGATCAAGCGGATCCCAATGGACGCTCGCGCCGCTGGGTGGGTAATGAGCTCAGGGGAGCGAAGCCCATCCCGCCGGCAGACCTTCTATTTATCATGCTGCAGTGGCACTATGACTGGGCGCGCGCCTATAATGGCTCCCAGCAGTGTCTTAGGGCGCCGTAAGGAACGGCCTGTCGATCTTGAGCTCGGCAGGCCGTTTTTTCAGTAGATTTTTCCGCGGAAACTGATTTCCAATCAACATTGCCTGCCGTGGYGCAGTCACAGATCAAGGGCAGGATTACTATGCATCGTCAGCTTTCAGAATTCGCCGGGCGTCAATCCATGTCGGGCTAACCCAGGCGCAACATGCCACCAGCAGAAACCTGAACCTAAGTCCTTGATTTTGTTGGTGATCCCGACAGGAATCGAACCTGTGACCTACAGATTAGGAATCTGCCGCTCTATCCTACTGAGCTACGGGACCACTCGGTTGCACACATAACGGCTTCCAGCGGATTCGCCAATGATTTTTGGCAGGCAATTTCGGGATCGGCCAAGCGCTGGCAGACCCCTCAAAAATTGCTTCAGGCAGCCAGTGCCGTCTCGGCCAGGCGCACCCAGTAGCTGACGCCATGCGGGATGACCTCGTCGTTGAAGTCGTAGGCCGGGTGGTGGAGATTGGCGCTATCGCCATTGCCGATGAAGATGAAGGCGCCGGGACGGGCTTCCAGCATATATGAAAAGTCCTCGCCTCCCATCAGCGGCTGGATCGCCCGGTGCACCTGGGGTTCGCCGGCGACGGTCGCGGCTACATCGCCGGCAAACACCGTTTCTTCCGGATGGTTGACCGTAACTGGGTAGTTTGAGTCGTAGTCGAACTCGATCTCCGTGCCGGTCGCTTCGGCAACACCACGGCAGATCGCGCTCATGCGCTCCTGGGCAAGCTTGGCGACTTCCTTTTTCAGCGTGCGCACGGTGCCAGCGACCACAGCGTGTTCTGGGATGACGTTATAGGCCGAACCGGCAATGAACTTGGTCACCGAAACGACGATCGCCTCGGCCGGGTCGGTGCTGCGCGAAGCGATCGTCTGCAACGCAGTCACCAGCTGGCTGCCGGCGACGATCGGATCGATGGCGCGGTGCGGCATGGCGGCATGGCCGCCCTTGCCCTTGATGGTGATGGTGAATTCGGCGGTCGCCGCCATGATCGCACCTGGACGGATGGCGAATTGGCCCACCGGCAGGCTCGGCATGTTGTGCATGCCAAACACCTTCTGGATCGCGAAGCGCTCCATCATGCCGTCCTTGACCATCTCGTTGCCGCCGCCRCCGCCTTCTTCGGCCGGCTGGAAGATGACCGCGACGGAGCCTGCGAAATTGCGCGTTTCGGCGAGGTATTTTGCGGCTCCCAGCAGCATCGCCGTATGGCCGTCATGGCCGCAGGCATGCATCTTGCCCGATACGGTCGAGGCATAAGGCTTGCCGGTAATCTCCTCGATCGGCAGGGCGTCCATGTCGGCACGCAGTCCGACCACGCCGCCGGCACCCAGGCTGCCCTTGATGATGCCGACCACACCGGTCTGGCCTATGCCGGTGACGACCTCGTCGCAGCCGAATTCCTTGAGTTTGCTTGTGACAAAATCGGCGGTTTCGAAGACGTCGAAATTGAGCTCGGGATTCTGWTGCAGGTGGCGGCGCCAGCCGGCGATCTCTTCCTGCATTTCGGCGGCTCGGTTCAGGATCGGCATGTTTTGTCTCGACTTCCTGTTGTTGGACCAGGGGTCCCGATTCGCATTTGTGATCGCGCAAGCTCTGCCATCTTGGCGTCACATAGGCTATTTAGCAGCGGCGGCGACGCCGTGGCCATGGGTTCTTTTTCCGGCCAGCGCGTTGCCATCCCGGTTTACGGAAATCTTATGAACGGCCGGCCATGATCGGCAAGAGGCGATTTCGGATTTGATGATGAAGATGCAGTTCGTCAAAAGCATGCTCCTTGGCCTTGCGGCCGCAACAGCACTTGGCGCTGTCCCCGCGACCGCCAATCCAGAATTAGTCTTTGACGCCAAGAGCGGTCAGGTTCTGGCACATGAGGACGCCTTCCAGCGCTGGTATCCGGCGTCGTTGACCAAGCTGATGACGGCTTATGTCACTTTCCGCGCTATCCAGGCGGGCGAAGTCGAGCTGAACTCGCCGATCAAGGTCTCCAAGAATGCGGCCAGCGAGCAGCCAGCCAAGATGGGCTTCAAGCCCGGCTCGGTGATGACCCTCGACAATGCGCTGAAGATGATGCTGGTGCGCTCCGCCAACGACATCGCCATGGCGATCGGCGAAAACGTCGGTGGGACGGAAGACGCATTCGTCGGGCGCATGAATCTCGAGGCAGCCCGGCTCGGCATGAACAGCTCGCATTTCTCCAATCCGAACGGCCTGCACAATCCGGAGCAATACGTCACCGCGCGTGATCTCGCTCTCCTGGTACTGGCGATTCGCAACGAGTATCCGCAATACGCCTCCTATTTCTCGATCGAGGGCCTGCAGGCAGGCAAGAAGAAGCTCGGCAGCTTCAATCTCCTGGTCGGCCGCTACACCGGCGCTGACGGCATGAAGACAGGCTTCATCTGTCCATCGGGCTTCAACATGATCGGTTCGGCGACGCGCAATGGCCGTACTGTTGTCGCTGTGGTGCTGGGCGAGAAGTCGGCCGAAAAGCGTGCCGAAGCGGCAGCCGCCCTGCTCGATAAGGGTTTTGCCAATGTGAATTCCGGCGGACAAGTTATTGCCGCGCTTGCGCCCTATGGCGAAGGCATCGGACAGGTGCGCGACATGCGCGACGAGATCTGCCCGAAGCCGGTGAAGGGCCAGAAGGCCGAACAGCCGAGTGAACAGGCCTCGGCCAAGGCCAAGTCGCCCTATTTGGAAAAGCTCGACCATCCGCCGAAGCTTGTGGCCGTTGGCCTGGGCGGTGCGACTGGCAAGGTGCCGCAGGCATTTGCCGACGCGGTCGCCGCCGGAAAGGTCCCCGAGATCGGCGGCGTTCCGATCCCGACGCCGCGCCCCGACTACGCGGCTGCTGCGACTAACCCCGGACTCGTGCCCGACGAACGCCCGGTCAAGGCCTCGCGGGCTGGAAGCTAGGCTCGACATGGCTGTATTTCCGATCCCCGTATCGGTGCTGACCGGCTTTCTTGGCGCGGGCAAGACAACGCTGCTCAACCGGCTGCTGAAGGATCCAGAGCTTGTCGATACCGCCGTCATCATCAACGAATTCGGTGATGTCGCCATCGATCACCTGTTGGTCGAAAAGGCCTCCGACGGTGTCATCGAGCTGTCGGATGGCTGCCTGTGCTGCACTGTGCGCGGCGAACTTGTCGACACGCTGGCCGATCTGGTTGACCGCCTACAGACCGGCCGCATCGAGCGGCTGGCGCGCGTGGTGATCGAGACCACGGGCCTCGCCGATCCGGTGCCGGTTTTGCAGTCGATCATGGGCCATCCGGCACTGATCCATGCCTTCAGGCTCGACGGTGTCATCACGGTAGTCGATGCCGTCAACGGCTCAGCCACGCTCGACGCCCATGTCGAAGCGGTCAAGCAGGTGGCGGTTGCTGATCGGATTGTTTTGACCAAGGCGGACCTTGTCGACGATGCCGAATGGCTTGACGCGCTGAAGGCGCGGCTTGCCCGGATCAATCCGGGTGCCGAAATTCGCGCGGTCGAGGGCGTCGCGGTCGCAAAGCTTTTGCAATGCGGGCTCTACGATCCGGCGACCAAGACCGCCGATGTGCGGCGCTGGCTGGGCGAGGCGGGCGATCACGCGCATCATCACCATGGCCACGACCATGGCGACCACCACCACGATCACGCGCCTGCCCACGATGCCCGGATTGGTTCGTTTTCGCTTACGCATGCGGGCGCGCTGCCGTTTTCGACCATCGAGATGTTTCTCGATCTTTTGTTGTCGACCCAGGGCGACAAGCTTTTGCGCATCAAGGGCATCGTCGAGCTGATGGAAGATCCGGCGCGGCCGCTGGTCATCCACGGCGTGCAGAAGATGCTGCACCCGCCGGCGCGGCTGCCGGCGTGGCCGGATGCTGTTCGTGGTACGCGGCTGGTGCTGATCGGCATCGACCTGCCGCAAGACTATGTTCAGCGGCTGTTTTCGGCCTTTGTCAACAAGCCGGCGATCGATACGCCCGACCGTGAGGCGATGGAAAACAACCCGCTGGCGATTATCGGGCGATAATTCTCACGGTCCTGAAATTCACGAGCCGCGCTCGACCAGGAATCTGTGACCGCCTTCGACAGGCTTGGTCTCGACCAGCCTGTGGCCGGCCTCCTGGCAAAAGGCGGGGATGTCGATTACGGCGAGCGGATCTGTGGTTTCGAGCCACAACAGGCTGCCAGGGGTCATGTCGGCCAAACGTCGCTTGGCCTTGAGCACGGGCAGGGGGCAGTTGAGCCCCCTGAGGTCGTAGATGTCTGTGGCTTCGCTCACGCTGGTCAGCTGCCGAACAGCCCGAGCAACTTGTTCTTGAGCTTGGTTGCGGTGCCCGCCTGTTCGGCGGGGGCTGCGTCGGCTGCCTGGGCTGGCGCTTCGGTGACCACCGGTGACGGTGAAGGCACTGTCGCGGTGACAATCGGCTGCGCGGCGGCTGCCTTGGCGGCCTTTGCAGCGGCAATGGCGGCAGCTTTTTCTTCCGCAGCTTTCTTTTTTGCGGCCTCCGCGGCGTCGAGTGCCGCCATGCGGCGACCAGCTTCCGAATCGATGCGCCCCATGCGCTCAGTGACGGTCACAGTGCCATCATGGTTCAAGGACGGGGGCTCGATCGGCACGCGCTCGCCGCGCGCCCGCTTCTTGGTCCATTCCGAGACGATGGCTGCTTCCTTGATGCCGGCGATCGTCGGCTTGGGTGCATCGACCCCGCCCTTCGAGGCGCTGGCGAAAGCGGCATCGTACTTGCCCTGATAGGCCTGATAGGCGGTCTGCAGGCCCTGCGGCTGGGTGAAGGCTGGGCAGGCGCCAGTAGGATTGAACGCGCCGGTACCTTCGGGAACGCCATTGAAGACGTAGCGTTTTTCGCAGACGTCGACCTTCGGCGGCACCTTGGTGATCTCGAAGTGGTCGTAGCCTTCCTTCAGCATCGCCCAGAACTGGTAGTTCGGATCATTGCGATAGCGCGCCATGTTGGCCGCGGTCATGCGGAACGGAAACGATTGTACCTGGAACTCGGTCTGGCCGCCCTTGAACGCATCGCGCGCGAAAGCATAGATCTCCTCGATCTGCGCATCGGTCATCGAAAAGCAGCCGGACGACGAACAGGCGCCGTGAACCATCAGGTTCGAGCCGGTGCGGCCGTTGGCGCGGTCATAGGTATTGGGGTAGCCGATGTTGAAGGCGAGGTGATAGCTGGAGTTCGGGTTCATCTGCCCCGGACGCACGGTGTAGAATCCCTCCGGCGACTGGCGGTCGCCCTCGGTGAATTTTGGCCCAAGCTTGCCGGACATCTTGCAGATATTGTAGCTGGCGATCAGGTCGTAGCGGCCGTTGGTCTTCTGTTTCCAGACTTCCAGCTTGCCCTCTTCCTTGAACACGCGCGCCAGCACCGGCGAGGTGCGCGTCATGCCCTTGGCTTGCATTTCCTGGACAATCTTGGCCGGCAGCTGCTTGTTGGCGTACTGCGGCACAAAATCATTTACGGAGGATTCCGAACAGCCGGCCACCGCGAGTGCGGCGATGAGCAATCCAGCGCGTGCGATATTGGCGATCATCGATAAATGTCGTCTTCTTCATGGCGACAGCGTAAGCACGCCGTCGACCGGCCCGTCCYGATACTGCCTCGACCCTAAGGCCGTTAACCTTGAAAAATCCTTACCGCAAGTTCTCGGCCCGTCCCAAATGCGCAAAATCACGGCAAGTTCATTGAACGCGGCGAGGCGGCAATTTTGTGGCGGAAACTTGCTGTGGCCCATTCGGGCCACAGTTTGCGCAATCAGAGGCTGCGGCCGATGGCCAGATATTTTTCGCGGCGATGCTCGCGGAAGTCGATATTCGAGCCGGCAAATTCGCTGAACGTCTTGGCGATCAGGTCGCCGGTCGCCAAAATCACCGCTTCGGCGTTGCGGTGCGCGCCGCCGAGCGGCTCGGTGATGATCTGGTCGATGATCTTGAGGCCGAGCAGATCCTGGGCGGTGATCTTCATGTTCGTCGCCGCGTCCTTGGAGCGCGTCGTGTCGCGCCACAGGATGGAGGCAGCACCTTCCGGCGAAATCACCGAATAGATCGCATGTTCGAGCATGAAGACACGGTTGGCAGCAGCGATGGCAATCGCGCCGCCCGAACCGCCTTCGCCGATGACGATGGCGATCGAAGGCACCTTGAGGCCAAGGCTGGTCGAGGTCGATCGTGCGATGGCTTCGGCCTGGCCGCGTTCCTCSGCGCCTACACCGGGATAGGCGCCAGCGGTGTCGACCAGCATCACGACCGGGATCTTGAAGCGGTCGGCCATTTCCATCAGGCGCACCGCCTTGCGGTAGCCTTCAGGACGCACCGATCCGAAATTATGTTTGAGGCGGCTCTTGGTGTCCGAGCCCTTTTCCTGGCCGAGCACCAGAACAGGCTCGCCGCGGAAGCGGGCAAAGCCGCCAATCATGGCGTTGTCTTCGCCGAAATTGCGGTCGCCGGCGAGCAAGGTGAAATCGGTGAACAGGCCGTTTATGTAGTCGAGGCAATGCGGGCGGTCGGGATGGCGTGCCACCTGAACCTTCTGCCACGGGGTCAGCGCCTTGTAGGCGTCGCGCAGCGCATCGCGCGATCGCTTCTCCAGCCGCTTGATCTCGTCGCCGACATCGACGGCTTCGCCGTTCTCGGCGAGCTTCTTGAGCTCGAGGATTTTGCCTTCAAGGTCGGCAACGGGCTTTTCGAAATCGAGGTAATTGTACATTGGCGAGCGGGCTACCACGCTGAAAAAGGAGGCACTGGGAGCACAAAAACTACGGTACCGCGCCAGTGGAACTTGGCACTCACATAACGATATGGACCTTAATCGGCAAGCGGGTGATGTTCGTTGACCAGTTTCAGCAGCCTTTCTTGAAGCACATGGGTGTAGATTTGGGTGGTTGAAATGTCGGAATGACCAAGCAATTGCTGTACCGCGCGCAGGTCGGCACCGTTTTGCAGAAGGTGGCTGGCAAAGGCGTGGCGCAGCACGTGTGGCGAGATTTTCGCAGATGCGATGCCTGTGCGCGCGGCAAGCCCCTTGAGGTCGCGGGCAAAAACCTGGCGGGGCAGGTGCCCACTTTCCGATGCCGAGGGAAACAGGAACGTGCTCTCAGCCTGCTTTGGGTCATGGTTACGTTCGCTGAGCCAGCGCCGCATGGCAGCACGCGCCTTGGCCGACAGCGGCACCATGCGATCCTTGTCGCCCTTGCCGCGCACAACGAAGAAGCGCTCGTCGCGCAGCGCCACGGTCAGCGGCAGGCTGACCAGCTCTGAAACGCGCAAGCCCGTGGCGTAGAGCACTTCTACAAGCGCATGCATCCTGGTCGTCGCAAAGCTGTCGCCGGCAGAATCAGCAGCCTCCATCGCGGCACGGTCGAGCAGCCGGCTCGTTTCCGCCTCGCTCATCGTCTTGGGCAGCGGCCGGTTTTTCTTCGGGCTGTCAAGGATGCCGGTCGGATCGTCGCCACGCAGTCCTTCGGTATAGAGGAAACGGAAGAACTGCCGGATCGCCGAGAGCTTGCGCGCTTGCGAGGTGGTGGCGAAGCCGCGGCCGGCGATGTCGTCGAGATAGTTGCGAATGCCTGCGGAATCGGCGTCGGCAAGGCGGCCGCCTAGAAACTCCGAGGCGTCTTCAAGGTCGCGGCGATAGCTTGAAAGCGTGTTGTTGGCAGCGCCGCGTTCGGCGCTCATCATTTCGAGGAAGGCCTCGATGCGCGCGCCGCTTTTCATTTCTTGGGCGCGAGCTTTTCCGGCGGAATGCGCACGGTGATTTCGGACTTCTTGGGCTCAACGAACATCACCAGCGCAAACATGGCACCGTAAGCGATGCCCGCCAGAATTGCGAGCGTGACAAGGAACCGGAAAAGTGTCGGCATCGATGTGTTTGCCCGTCCGTACTATCCTGTGCCCTTATGGGACGCCGTTACAGGCAATTCAAGGGTGCGTTTGGCGCCATGCGCTTGACGCAACGGGGCTTTTCATGTCGATACGCCGGCGAAAGGGCCGCCATGACACCCGACGTGCAGACTCCATTTCCCGAAGGCTCGGTTGCTGCCTTGCTCGAACGGCTCGGCACGCGATCGATTGTCTTTGTTGGTTTGATGGGAGCGGGCAAGACCGCCATCGGCCGCAAGGTCGCGCAGGCGCTCGGCCTCGGCTTCATCGACAGCGACCACGAGATCGAAAGCGTTTCGCGGATGACGATCCCCGAGCTGTTCGAGCGCTACGGCGAAGTCGAATTCCGCGCGCTGGAACAGCGCGTCATCGGCCGGGTTCTGGAAAGCGGGCCGCAGGTGCTGTCGACCGGTGGCGGTGCCTTCATGAACGCGCAAACCCGGTCGGCCATATCAGTCCATGGCGTCTCTGTGTGGCTCGAGGCCGATCTTGACCTGTTGATGGAGCGCGTCTCCAAGAAGCAAAACCGGCCGCTGCTGCAGAACGCTGATCCGCGCGCCGTGCTCGCCAAGCTGATGGAAGAGCGTTACCCGATCTATGGGCTTGCCGATCTCACCGTGGCAACGCGCGACGATCGCAAGGAAGCGATCGCCAGCGAGGTCATCGAGGCACTTTGCAATCATCTCGGCGTGCCCGGCAGAATTCACGTTTCGGAAGCCTCGGAGGATCATGAATGAGCGTCGTCACCGTCGAAGTCGGACTTGGCGACCGCGCCTAYGACATCCTGATCGGCCCGGGTCTGATCGCGCGCGGTGGCCAGCTGATCCAGCAGCGCCTGCCCAAGGCACGGGCGGCGATTGTCACGGACGAGAATGTCGCTGCAGCGCATCTCGAGCCGCTGGTCGCAAGCCTCACCGCCGCCGGCAATACGCCGGCGGTGATCAAGCTTCCCGCCGGCGAAAAGACCAAAAGCTTCGATTCGCTGGAAACCGTCGTCGACCAGATCATCGCTGCCCGCCTCGAACGCGGCGACGCGGTGATCGCGCTCGGCGGTGGCGTCATCGGCGATCTCACCGGTTTCGCTGCCGGCATCGTTCGGCGCGGCATGAATTTCGTGCAGATGCCAACGTCGCTTCTGGCCCAGGTCGATTCGTCCGTCGGCGGCAAGACCGGCATCAACAGCCCGCGCGGCAAGAATTTGATTGGCGTCTTCCACCAGCCGAAGCTGGTGCTGGCCGATACGGCGGCACTCGATACGCTGCCGCTGCGCGAATTCCGCGCTGGCTATGCCGAGGTCGCCAAATATGGCCTGATCGACCGGCCCGAGTTCTTCGCCTGGCTGGAGACCAACTGGCGCGAGGTTTTCGACGGTGGTCCGGCCCGCATCGAGGCCATCGCCCAATCTTGCCGCGCCAAGGCCGATGTCGTTGCCCGTGACGAATTCGAGACCGGCGACCGTGCACTGCTCAATCTCGGCCACACCTTCGGCCACGCGCTTGAAGCCGCCACCGCCTATGACGGTTCGCGTTTGGTCCATGGCGAGGGTGTCGCCATCGGCATGGCGCTGGCGCATCGCTTCTCGGCCCGGCTCAACCTGGCAAGCCCCGACGATGCGGCGCGGGTCGAGGCGCATTTGCGCGACGTTGGCCTGCCTTGGCGCATGGCCGACATTGCAGGCAGCCTGCCCGACGCCGAGGCGCTGTTCAATTACATCACCCAGGACAAGAAGGTTTCGCGCGGCGCGCTGACCTTCATCCTGACGCGCGGCATCGGCCAGTCGTTCATCGCCAAGGACGTGCCGGCGTCTGAAGTGATCTCCTTCCTCAAGGAGAATCACCCGGGATGAGTGGCTGGATCGTTGCGGGCGTTCTGATGGGGCTGATCCTTGTGGTCCTGGCCTTCCGCGACCGTTTGCTCGCCTCCCTCGGCTACGAGCTGATCGCACTGACGCCACAGCGCTCCGCCCATGACGAGCTGCGTGGAGCAGTCGACGAGTTCCACCGCGACGGCCAGGTGGTCAAGCAGGACCGCGACCAGGTTGGCGGCCTGCTCGACCTGCACGAGCTTGAAGTGTCCGATGTCATGGTCCACCGCACCGCGATGCGCTCGGTCAATGCCGACATCGCCTCCGAAGCGCTGGTCCGCGAGATATTGCAGAGCCCCTATACGCGCATGCCGTTGTGGCGCGGTTCGATCGACAACATCGTTGGCGTCATCCACGCCAAGGACCTGCTGCGCGCGCTCAACGACGTCGAGGGCGACTATTCCAGGGTCGATGTCCTCAAGGTTGCTTCCAAGCCGTGGTTTGTGCCCGACACAACGACATTGCAGGAGCAGCTCAATGCCTTTTTGCGCCGCAAGGCGCATTTCGCCATCGTCGTCGACGAATATGGCGAGGTCGAAGGGCTGGTGACGCTCGAAGACATCATCGAGGAAATTGTCGGTGAGATCGCCGACGAGCACGACATCGACGTCCAGGGCGTCAAGCAGGAGGCCGATGGCTCCGTGGTCGTCGACGGCACCGTGCCGATCCGCGACCTCAATCGCGCGCTCGACTGGCACCTGCCCGACGATGAGGCAACAACCATCGCGGGCCTCGTCATCCACGAGACCCAGTCGATCCCCGAGGAAAAGCAGGCCTTCACCTTCCACGGCAAGCGCTTCATCGTCATGACACGCGACAAGAATCGCCTGGCGCGAATCAGGATCAGGCCAGCGGTGGCTGAGCCGCAGCCGGCCCCGGCGCGGCCGTCGAAGTAGCGCCGGGCCACAAGATTCTACCCATAATCAGGCCGAGCAGTGCCCCGGCCAGTTGTGCCGCGATGAAGGCTGGCGCGCCGGCCGGTGCGATGCCGGTGAAGGTGCCGGTCAACGCGCGCGCGATGGTTACAGCCGGATTGGCGAAGGATGTCGACGAGGTGAACCAGTAGGCCGCCAGGATGTAGAGGCCGACGGCGAATGGCGTCGCTTTCGGCATCTGAGCAATACATCCCAATATGGTCAGCACCAGGCCGAATGTGGCGATCGCCTCGCCGAGCCATTGCCCCGGGCCTGTGCGGATGGTTGTCGAAAACTGCAGGATCGGCAGGCCGAACATCACATGCGCAGCCCATGTGCCGATGACCGCGCCGGCCAACTGCGCTGCGAGATAGGGCAGGACCAGTGGCCATTCCAGACGCCGGTCGAAGGCCATCACGAGGCTGACCGCTGGGTTGAAATGCGCACCGGAAACCGACACGAATATCGTGATCAGTACGACGAGCATGGCGCCGGTGGCGAGCGCATTACAGAGCAACGCCAGAGCGACATTCCCGTCCGCYAGATGCACCGCCATGATGCCCGAGCCGACAATTGTGGCGAGCAAGATTGCCGTTCCGAGGAATTCGGCGAGCAGTCGCCGACCGAGCGCTGCGCTCATTTGCCGGTATCGGCAGCCTTCGAGCTTGCGCCGTCCATCCTGCCGATCTGCTGGAGATGCGACGTCAGCGCGAGGTGGTCGAGGCTGGTGAGCGGTAGCGCGGTGAAGGCCGTGATGCGGTTGCGCATGTATTTGAAGGCGGTGACGAAGGCTGCTTCCTTTTCGAGGTCGGTGCCTTCGGCATGGCTGGGGTCCTCGATGCCCCAATGGGCGTTGGCGGGATGGCCGAGCCACACCGGGCAAGCTTCGCCAGCCGCGTCATCGCAGACAGTGAAGATGAAATCCATTTCCGGCGCGCCTTCGACCCCGAATTCGTCCCAGGTCTTCGAGCGAAAACCGTCGGTCGGATAGCCATAGCTTTCGAGCACCTTTAGCGCGAAAGGATTGACCGTGCCCTTGGGCTGGCTGCCGGCGGAGAAGGCGTTGAAATGGGGCGCACCGTCCTTGCGCAAGATGCTCTCGGCAAGGATCGAACGCGCGCTGTTGCCGGTGCATAGGAAAAGCACGTTGAAAAGCCTGTTGGGCATGGCATCACTCCGACGGGGTACGGCAAGGGGAGAGTTCGGCGATCAATGGCGCGCAGATCTCCGGCCGGCCGTCGCAGCAATCCTGCAGCAGGAACACCAGCACCTTGCGCAGGCCAAGGAGGTCGGCACGATAGATAATCGAGCGGCCCTGGCGGTCGCTTGTCGCAAGGCCGGCACGGGCGAGCACGGCGAGATGCGCGGACATTGTGTTTTGTGGTACGTCGAGCCGGCGCGCCAGATCACCGGCGGCGATGCCCCCAGGCTCGGCCGCGGCAAGCCGGCGAAAGGCTTCGAGCCGTGTCGGTTGGGCCAGCGCCGCCAGAGCCTCTATTGTGTCATTCGCATCCATATATCCAGACTAATGGATATATGTGACAGCCCGATGACGGCGCGGAAGTGCGGAGGCTTTACCAGCGCGTCGCTTCGCCGGGGGCTGCCGGCTCAATGGCCAGCGCGTGCAGACCAGCCTTGAGTTCGGCGGCGAGCGCATCGTTGACCGCGCGGTGGCGGTCGATGCGACTCATGCCGGCAAAGGCAGGTGCTACGATGCGAATGCGAAAATGCGTTTCGCCGGAGCCATCGAACACTGCCTCATGGCCGCCATCGACGTGATGGTGGCCGGCGTGTAGGTGGCTTTCGTTGAGGACGGCAAGCCGTTCTGGCGAAAATGCCATGTTCAGCTTGTCTTCGATGGTTGCCTGTATGGACATCGGTCTCACCTTTCACCACATGTGTCGCCGCGAACAATCGTGCTATCAGGCGCAATTGAGCCGCAAATCAGGCGTTAGGGCCAACATCCTTGAAATGTCAATTCTTGTTTCACCGCGCCAAGAGGCGGTAAATACGATCCGATGAAGCCGTATCCAAAATATTTCGACAAGATCCGCGTCCGGCCCGATCCGGAAGCGGAGGTGAAGACGCACGCGCCGATCTGCCAGTGGGACGGCTGCAAGCAACCGGGAACGCACAAGGCACCGGTCGGTCGCATGAAGGAAGGCGAGTACTTCCAGTTCTGCTTTGACCATGTGCGTGAGTACAACAAGGGCTTCAATTATTTCTCCGGCCTCGCCGAGGGCGAAATCGCACGCTTCCAGAAAGAGGCGATGACCGGCCACAGGCCGACCTGGACCATAGGTTCCAATGCTGCGGCTGGCTCCAGTGGCGCGGCACGCTCAGCGCCGGACTTTGCCCAGCAGCGCTCGGGCCGCGCCGGCTACTACAACCGCATGCGCGACCCCAACACCATATTTGGCGGGCATGGCACGCCGCGCCAGCGCAAGGCCAAGCCGCTCGAAGCCAAGGCGCTTGAGACGCTCGGGCTTGATACGAGAGCCACCGGGACCGATATCAAGACCCGCTACAAGGAACTGGTAAAACGCCACCACCCCGACGCCAATGGCGGCGATAGGGGTTCTGAGGACCGCTTCAGGGATGTGCTCCAGGCATATCGTGTGCTCAAGCAAGCGGGATTGTGTTGAGCCAGCCCGCGGTCGTGGCCTTTTCCAACTTTCATCTGGTCGGAAAAGGCTTTAAGACCGCCCCCGAAGAAATTTCGATTGCCGGCGTGGTGTGAAGCCATGCGCGTGGAGACGCTATGAACAAGGTCGATCGCGACATCACCAACCTGCCAGACACGACAGTGTCGGTGAAAGACACGTTTGGCTTCGACTCGAAGATGGTCGTTCCGGCCTATTCGGCCTCGTCGGAGCACGTGCCCGACATCGATCCGGACTATCTGTTCGACAAGGCCACCACGATGGCGATCCTGGCAGGCTTTGCCTACAATCGCCGCGTCATGGTGTCGGGCTATCACGGCACCGGCAAGTCGACCCATATCGAGCAGGTCGCCGCCCGCCTCAACTGGCCGATGGTGCGCGTCAACCTCGACAGCCATGTCAGCCGTATCGATCTCGTCGGCAAGGAYGCGATCGTGGTCAAGGAAGGCATGCAGATCACCGAATTCAAGGACGGCATCCTACCTTGGGCCTACCAGCACAATGTGGCGCTGTGCTTCGATGAATACGATGCCGGCCGCCCTGATGTGATGTTCGTCATCCAGCGCGTGCTTGAATCTTCGGGCCGCCTGACCCTGCTCGACCAGAGCCGCGTCATCCGTCCGCACCCGGCCTTCCGCCTGTTCGCCACCGCCAACACTGTCGGCCTCGGCGACACCACCGGCCTCTATCACGGCACCCAGCAGATCAACCAGGCGCAGATGGACCGCTGGTCGATCGTGACCACGCTGAACTATCTGCCGCACGACAACGAGGTGGCGATCGTCATTGCCAAGGCCAAGCACTACCGCGACGCCAAGGGCAAGGAGATCGTCAACAAGATGGTCCGTGTCGCCGACATGACGCGTTCGGCCTTCATTAATGGCGACCTGTCGACCGTCATGAGCCCACGTACCGTCATCACCTGGGCCGAAAACGCCGAGATATTCGGCGATGTCGGCATGGCGTTCCGCCTGACCTTCCTCAACAAATGCGACGAACTCGAGCGCTCTGTCGTGGCCGAGTTCTATCAGCGCGCCTTTGGCGAGGACCTGCCCGAATCAGCCGCCAACGTCGTGCTGGGATAAGAACAGGCTCAAATGGCGGGGCCGGGCGACAACACACGCAACAAGTCAAAGACGGGCTCGGAAGCCGACGGCTTCAAGCGCGCCGTGACCGTCTGCATGCGTGCCATTTCGGGTGACAACGGGCTCGAAGTGGCCTTTGCCAAAGAACGGCCGGCACTTGCCGGCAACCGCGCCCGCCTGCCTGAGCTGCCCAAGAAGGCTACTGCCGGCGATATCGCCGTCACCCGCGGCCTTGGCGATTCCATGGCGCTCAAGCGCGCCTGCCACGACAGCCGCATCCACACTCGCCTTGCGCCCGAGGGCAAGCATGCGCGCGCCGTCTTCGACGCCGTCGAGCAGGCCCGCGTCGAGGCGATCGGCAGCCGCGCCATGGCCGGCGTCGCCCAAAACATCACCTCGATGCTCGAGGACAAATACACCAAGGCCAACCTCGCCGACGTCACCGAACAGTCCGAAGCGCCGCTCGAAGAAGCGCTGGCGCTGATGGTGCGCGAGAAACTGACCGGCCAACCCGTTCCCAAGAGCGGCCAGCGCATGGTCGATCTCTGGCGCGAGTGGGTGGAAAGCAAGGCCGTCGGCGATCTCGACGGGCTGCTCGGTAGCCTTGAAGACCAGCAGGCTTTCGCCCGTGTCGTGCGCCACATGCTCGCGTCGCTGGAGATGGCCGAGGAATACGGCGACGACCAGGAAACCGAAGACAACGAGGACCAGGACGACCAGCCGCAGGGCGAAGAGCAGAGCGAAGAGGGCGGTGAGGACGATGCTGGTTCCGACCAGTCGCAGTCAGAAGAAGCCGAATCTTCCGCCGAAGAGGAACAGACCGGCGAGATGGAGGCGTCCGACGCCACCTCCGACGAGATGTCCGACGACGACGATGTCGATTCGGAGACGCCGGGCGAGGCACGCCGCCAGGACAATCCTTTCGCCAATTTGCCCAGGGAAATCGACTACAAGGTCTACACCACCGCCTTCGACGAGACTGTCGGGGCCGAGGAGCTGTGCGACGAGGACGAACTCGACCGTCTGCGCGCCTTCCTCGACAAGCAGCTTGCCAATCTGTCGGGCGTCGTCGGCCGGCTTGCCAACCGCCTGCAGCGCCGCCTGATGGCTCAGCAGAGCCGCTCATGGGACTTCGACCTGGAAGAGGGCTATCTCGACCCGGCGCGCCTCGTACGCGTCGTCATCGACCCGATGCAGCCGCTGTCGTTCAAGCAGGAGCGCGACACCAAGTTCCGCGACACGGTGGTCACGCTGGTGCTCGACAATTCCGGCTCGATGCGCGGCCGTCCGATCACCGTTGCCGCCACCTGCGCCGATATTCTGGCCCGTACGCTGGAGCGTTGCGGCGTCTCGGTTGAAATTCTTGGCTTCACGACACGCGCCTGGAAGGGCGGTCAGTCGCGTGAGAAGTGGTTGAAGGACGGCAAGCCGCCGAATCCGGGCCGCCTCAATGACCTGCGGCATATCATCTACAAGAGTGCCGACGCGCCGTGGCGGCGTTCGCGGCGCAATCTTGGCCTGATGATGCGCGAAGGCCTGCTCAAGGAAAACATCGACGGCGAAGCGCTGCTTTGGGCGCACCAGCGCCTGATGGCGCGGCCCGAACAGCGCAAGATCCTGATGATGATCTCGGATGGCGCGCCGGTCGATGATTCGACGCTCTCGGTCAATCCGGGCAACTATCTCGAACGCCATCTGCGCGCCGTCATCGACCTGATCGAAACGCGCTCGCCGGTCGAGCTTCTGGCCATCGGCATCGGCCATGACGTCACGCGCTACTATCGTCGTGCCGTCACTATTGTCGACGCGGAAGAACTGGCTGGTGCCATGACCGAGCAGCTGGCCTCGCTGTTTGGCGAAGAGAGCGCACGCGAGACCCGCCGTGGCGGCTTCCGGCGCGCCGGATGATCCTTTCCGCAGCCCGACTGCGGCGGTTGGCGTGCGCTGCAACGGCAGCACTTGCTTTTTCGACAGCGCTCACCGCCTCTTCGCGGGCCGAGCAACCGGCCATCGAACGTATCGAGGTTTCTACCCGGCCGATCTCGCAGTTCCAGATCGGGCTCGACCAAAAGATGTTCGGCCCGCTCGAATTCGTCGGCGGCCTCGAACTGACATCGTCGTCGCGTAATCTCGGCGCGCTTTCCGCTTTCCGATTTTTGAAGCCGGGCAGCGATTTCATCGGCGTCGCCGACACCGGATTCTGGTTCTTCGGGAGCATTGCGCGCGATTCGGCCCTGCGGCCGAGCGGTGTCGAGAATTTCCGTATGGTCCAGATGGTCGACGCCTCAGGCAACGCCATCGAAAAGAAGTGGCTGGCCGACGCCGAGGGCCTCGCCGTCAAGGACGGCATAGCCACTGTTGGCTTTGAGCGCATGCATCGCGTGGCCCAGTACCAGATCGACCCGGACAACATGAAACCGGCGCTACGCGAGCTCGACTTCGTGGTGCCGCGCAACGAGTTGCGCCAGAACAGGGGCTTCGAGACGGTCGCTTATTCCGCCGAGAAGGGCGGACTTGTTGTGGTGTCTGAAAAGAGCCTCGATGCGGCCGGCAATATCTTCGCCGCGATCATCGAGGGGCCGAAAAAAGGCGTCTTCACCGTCAAGCGCCACGGTGAGTTCGACATCACCGACGGCGCCTTCCTGCCTGACGGCGACCTGTTGCTGCTCGAGCGCAGCTTCTCGATGGCATCGGGCGTGAAGATGCGGATGAGGCGCATAGCGTCAGAAAGCATCGTCAAAGGCCAGGTTGCCGACGGTCCGGTGCTGTTTGAGGCCAATATGGGCTACCAGATCGACAATATGGAAGGGCTCGACGTCTGGCAGCGCAGCGATGGCGCGCTGATGGTGTCGCTTATCTCCGACGACAACCACTCGATCCTGCAGCGCAATCTCTATCTGGAATTCATCCTGCACGGCGATTGAGCGGTGCAGGCCTCAACCCTGTCGGCAAGGCCGATCGGCAAAGCGGCAGGGGGGAGGCGTCGAGAGCGCTATCCCGTCCCTTACTGAACACACGCCAGCGCAAAAAAAAGCGAGAGGCCCCCCAGCCCCTCGCTGCCCTCAACTCTGGGCCTCAGTGGAAGTTCAGGCCGCCAGATGTGTTGCGCGTGCCTGGGCGTAGTTTTGGCCGAAGCGGTTGGCGAGGAAGGCGTCGAGCGAGATGTCTTCCTGGCGGATGAAGCCCTGCTGCGGTAGCGCGCCGGAGGCCAGCATGTCGAGCACCGAGCAGATGCCGGATGCGGTCGTGATCTGGATGGCGCTGCGCGTGATCTTGCCCATCTGGCGGCTGTAGATCTTGTTGGCGTAGCTTTCCTGCATCAGGCGCCCGTTCTTGTGGCCGCTGACGGTGACGAAAATCACCACAACGTCCTGCATTGTCGCGGGCAGGGCGTTCTCCAGAATGTCCTTCAGCACCTCGCGACGATGGCGCAGGCCGAGATCGTTGAGCAGCGCCTTCATGATCGCGGCATGGCCGGGGTAGCGGATGGTGCGGTAGTTCAGGGTGCGCACCTGGCCGTTGTAGGTCTCGCACAGCGTGCCGAGGCCGCCAGAGGTGTTGAAGGCTTCATAGGTGATGCCGTCGAGCGAGAATTCTTCGCGCTCCTCAAGCGGCGGCACCTCGACCAGCGAGCCTTCGACGATCGCCTCGCAGGGCTCGCAATACTCGTTGATGACGCCGTCGGTGCTCCAGGTCAGGTTGTAGTTCAGCGCGTTGGAGGGGTACTGCGGCAGCGCGCCGACGCGCATGCGTACGCTTTCCAGCGAGTCGAAGCGCCTTGCGAGGTCATTGGCTACGATCGAGATGAAGCCTGGCGCAAGGCCGCACTGCGGAATGAAGGCGCTCTTGGCGGTTGCGGCGAGTTCCCTCACGATGCGGGTGGAAGCGACGTCCTCGGTCAGGTCGAGATAGTGCACGCCAGCCTTGGCAGCGGCTTCGGCGATGCGCGTGGTGAGATGGAAGGGGGCTGCGGAGAGCACGGCGAACTTGCCGGCCAGAACAGCGTCGAGCGCACCGGCTTCAGCGATCTCGACCTTCAGCGTGTCGACGCGATTGCCGGTTTCGAGCGCGTCGAGCTGGGCCTGCGAACGGTCGACCACGGTGACGTGATAATCGCCTGTTTCGGCCAGCATGTCGGCAATGGTCGAGCCGATCTTGCCTGCGCCTACGACTACGATCTGTTTCATGGTCTGTCCCCTTCGAATGATTTCGCGCGGATTCTAGGCCCGCGTCCCGTCGAAAGGCAGTATCGATTTCGCCGAAAAGACGGTATGCTTTTAGCAGATCGACGAAGAGTATTGACGAAATGACGACCGATCCTGACCGGGCCCTGCTGAGCCTCCTGCGCGAGAATGCGCGTGCGTCGACCGCCGAGCTGGCGCGCAAGCTTGGTGTCTCAAGGACGACGGTGCAAAGCCGCATCGAGCGGCTGGAGCAGCGCGGTGTGATCTCGGGCTACAGCGTCAAGCTGTCGTCCGACTATGAGAGGAATCTCGTTCGCGCGCACATATTGGTGACGGCGCTGCCCAAGGTTTCGGCCGCGGTCGAGGCAGTGTTGCGCCGCATCCCGGAAGTACGCACGCTGCATTCGGTCAGTGGCAATTTCGATATGATCGTGGTGGTCGAAGCACCTTCGGTGCGCGATCTCGACGCCTTGATCGACCGTATCGGTGCGCTCGAAGGCGTAGAGCGCACCTTGTCGTCGATCATCCTGTCGACGCGAATCGACAGGTAGCGATCGCTAGTTCGCGGCCATGGCCGGCTGGCCCCAGCGGGCCGCGATGAGGCGATAGGGAATCAGCGCGAAGATGGCGATCATCAGCTTTACCGTGAGATCGCCAAGTGCCCAAGAGACCCAGCGAGGCGCTTCCATCGACAGCATGCCCAGAAGCGGTGCTGCTTCGATCGCAAAGGCGTCCTCGGGGCCGATGAAGGCGAAGGCGGCGGAGAAGGCGATGCCGAAGAAGATCGCCGTATCGAACACCGAACCGACAAGCGTTCCGAAGATCGGCGCGCGCCACCAACTCTGCCGGCGCAGCCAGTTGAACACGGTGACGTCGAGCAGCTGTGCAGTCAGGAAGGCGGCACCTGAGGCGACCGCAATGCGCGCAAGGCGGTCGGCTGCTGTGTCGAATGGAATGAGCCCGTAGCGGAACAACAGCGGCGGCGCGACAATCGAGCAGATGACCGCCGTCATGAAGCCGACAAAGACGATTCGCCGCGCCATCTTCGGCCCGTAGCGGCGATTGGCGAGGTCAGTGACCAAAAAGGAGAAGGGATAGGTGAAAGCGCCCCAGGTCAGGACGTCGGCAAGCGCCAGAGATCCGACCTGCCCCTGCATGGGGAACTGGACGAGAATGTTGGAAGCCACGACAACAAGCGCCATGGCCGCCACAAAAGGCAGATAATTTGAACCGGAGTTCATTTTTTTATCCTGGGTAATGGAACCAGCTTTACGGGCCATGCCCGGGCGGATTGGGCGGAGCCTCCATCGTCCTTGCGGCCGTCAGAGGCTCCAGGCGGTCGTCCCCCGCCCCGATTCGATTAGGCTGCGACCTGCTCGGCGGTCTTCTTGGCGATCTGCTTCTTGAGCAGACGAGCACGCTGCGACAGCTCTTCAGCGTCGGCCTTGGTCAGGAAGGCGTCGAGGCCACCGCGATGCTCGACCGTACGCAGAGCGTTGGCCGAAATGCGCAGGCGCACGTTCTGGTTCAGCGTCTCGGAGATGAGCGTGACGTTGACCAGGTTCGGCAGGAAGCGACGACGGGTCTTGTTGTTGGCGTGGCTCACATTGTTGCCGGTCATGACGGCTTTGCCGGTGAGTTCGCAAGCGCGGGACATGTTACTTACCTTCAGTTCTGGCGGACCAAGCGACGAAAACGCACCAATTAAGCGATGGCGCGCGGTCTCAGTCAGGCGGCCTTATGGAAAAAGTTGGCGTTCCATAGGTGTATTTGGCTGGCACGTCAAGCGTCCCGGTCGTTTCCTGGCGTTGTCCCCAACTCCACAGAATGGCCGGATTTGCTTCTATAACCGATTGCAAGGGATGCGAACAGCCGGAAGCCAGCTTCCGCTGACGAAGAGGTGTTGCTAGCAATGCTCCGCTCCAAACCAGCCCTGTTCGCATTGGCCATCGCTCTTCTGCCGTCTCAGGCCCCTGCCGCCAACAAATCCTTTCGTGGCGACTATTCGCTGTCTTTCCTGGGTATTCCTGTTGCCAAGGCAAGCTTCGAGAGCAGCTATGACGGCAATTCCTATGCGGTGAACGGCACCGTAACCAGTGCCGGGCTGGCCGCTTTCTTCGACGATACGCGCGGCACGATCTCGACGCGCGGCAGCCTGGGTGACGGCCGCTTGCAGCCGCGCGCCTTCCGTGCCGACTATGTCTCCGGCAAAAAGACGTCGCTGGTCGATATCCAGTTTTCCGGCGACCGCGTCACCAGCAGTGAGGTCGTGCCGGCGCCGAAGAAGCGCGGCAAAACTTGGATTCCGCTGGGCGCCGGCGACCTTCGCGGCGTCGCCGATCCGATCGCCGCAACCATCATCCGCGCGCCCAGTCTCGACAAGGTCTGCGGCCGCACGGTGAAGATGTATGATGGCGAGTTGCGCGCCGATCTCAAGCTCACGGCCGTCTCGACACGCGAAATGTCGGTTCCCGGCTTCAAGGGCCAGACAGTCACCTGCCGCATGGCCTTCCAGCCGGTGTCGGGCTATCGCGCAGACAAGCGCGCGCTGACCTATCTCAGGGACCGCAGCCGTATCATGGTCACGTTTGCGCCGGTTGGCGAAACCGGGGTATACGCGCCTATTCACGCCACCATCAGTACCGAGATCGGAACGATCACTGTCAGGGCCAGGCGTTTCGAAGCGATCAATTAGGGCGCGTTGCGCCGGGAGGGGTGCGTGGGGCGGGCGACTTTGATCGGGTTTTCAGCGGTTGCCATGTGGGCGCTGCTGGCGCTGCTCACCGACGCGTCGGGCGCGGTGCCGCCGTTCCTTATGTCGGCCATCACTTTTGCCATCGGCACCTGTGTCGGGCTGGTTGCCCGACTGTTCATGCCAAAGCCGGACAAGCCTGAGAAAATCCCGCCACAGGTATGGGTCATCGGCATCGCCGGCCTGTTTGGCTATCATTTCTTCTATTTCACCGCGCTGCGTAATGCTCCGGCGGTCGAGGCCAGCCTGATCGCCTATCTCTGGCCGCTGTTCATCGTGCTGGGCTCCGCCCTGATGCCGGGCGAGCGGCTGCGCTGGAACCACATCGCGGGCGCGCTGCTCGGCCTTGCCGGCACCTTCCTGATCGTTACCAAGGGYGGCGGGCTGGCTTTCGAGCCGCGTTATGCGCCGCGTTATGC
>NZ_JBFUKO010000030.1:0-22892 GCF_056400805.1 Aminobacter sp. P4_H6_2 | reverse complement strand
GACATCGACGCAGACCACGTCATGGCCGACCTCGGCCAAAACCGCAGCCTGCACAAGCCCGACATAGCCAATTCCAAATACCGTCAAGTTCATCCGGTCAAATCCTGTTGCCAACCACCGTCACGCAAGGGGTAGATACAGGATTTTGACACGGCGCACCAAGGGGGACGCTCGTTTGCCTCACACGGCAATCGAATGGCGCGCCGTGCCCTCGCCGAGATAGGAGTCGAAAGCAGCCGCGATCGACCGGACGAAGGGTTTGCCGCGTTCGGTGACGACAAAACGGTTGCCGGCGCGGACAAAGACGCCGTCGCGATCACTGGCGGCAAGCAGTTCGGCTTCGGCGATGACGCCGCGCGCGGCATCTCCGAACCGGCTGAGAAGCGCGCAGCGCGAGAACGAGAAATCGCACATCAGCCGCTCGATGACCCAGGCGCGCATGCGGTCGGCATTGGAAAGTGCAAAGCCCCGTACGGTGGCCAAGCCGCCAGCCAGCACGCGCCGCTCATACTCGCCCGTCGCCGGCATGTTCTGGACATAGCCTTGCGGCAAAAGGCCGATCGAAGAGGCGCCGAGCCCGATCAGCGCATCGGCCTGGTCGGTGGTGTAGCCCTGGAAATTACGCCGCAAGGTGCCGGAGCGCGCAGAAACCGCGAGGCTATCCGTGGGAAGCGCGAAATGGTCCATGCCGACGGCCTCGTAACCAGCGGCGAGGACAAGTCGCGTCGCCGCTTCCGCCTGCTCAAGCCTGGCGCGGGCATCGGGAAGCAGCGCCTCGTCGATCATCGTCTGGTGCTTTTTCATCCACGGCACATGGGCATAGCCGAACAGTGCAATGCGGTCCGGCTGCAGCGACAGAAGCTTGTCTGTCGATGCGGCGATGCTTTCGAGCGTCTGGTGCGGCAGCCCRTAGAGCATGTCGAGATTGACCGAACGTACGCCGCGCGCGCGCACCGCGTCGACGACTGCCTTCGTCTGCTCAAAGGTCTGTTCGCGGTTGATCGCCTGCTGCACGCGCTCGTCGAAATCCTGCACGCCAAGGCTGGCCCGCGTCATGCCGATGCTGGCCAGCGCATCGAAACGCGCCTCGTCCATGTCATTGGGATCCATCTCGACGCTGATCTCGGCATCGGGCGCAAATGCAAACTTGTCCCGCAGCCTGCGCCCAAGCGATAGAATATGCTCAGCCTTGAGCATTGTCGGCGACCCGCCTCCGAGGTGCAACGCGCTGATATTCAGCTTGCTTCCGCAGAGTGACGCCACTGCGTCGATCTCGCCGGCAAGCGCGATCAGGTAGCTGAGGATCGGATCGTATTTCCGTGTCTGCTTGGTATGGCAGGCACAGAACCAGCACAGCCGGTCGCAATAGGGAATATGGACATAAAGCGATGCGGAAGCGCCTTTGGGCAGGGCTCGCAACCAGCTGCCATAGGTCGTTGCCGAGATTGCCGCGTTGAAATGCGGCGCCGTCGGATAGCTGGTGTAGCGCGGCACCGGCGCGGCGTATTTTTCGACGAGTGAGCTGTCCATGATCGTCTCCATCAACGACCAAGGATCGGACGGACGCTACGTCAGCGCCTTGACCTGGATCAATAACTCCCCGGCGGCGGACACAATGACACGTTCCTTTTGCCGCCCGCGATCCTTAGGTTGGGCAAATCAGACGGTCGGACAACGCGATGACCCTTCGGCAGGACATTCATAATTCGGAGTTACCCGTGCTGTGCCGAGCTTGCGAGGCGCGGCACCGCGGCGTTTGCGGTGCGCTCGCACCGGAGCAGCTGATCGAACTCAGCCGCCATTCGACCAAGCGCAAGATCGAGGCGGGCACGGAACTCGTTTCCGATGCCGGCAGCATCGACAGCTATGCCAACATCCTGGCCGGTGTGGTCAAGCTGACCAAGACCCTGCCCGACGGCCGCCAGCAGATCGTCAGCCTGCAGTTCGCACCTGATTTCATCGGCAGGCCGTTCAAGCGGGAAAGCACGATCAGCGCCGAGGCCGCTACCGCCGTCTCGGTCTGCGCCTTCCCCAAGACATCGCTTGACCGGATGATCGAACAAGCGCCTGAACTTGGCCACCGGCTGCACCTACAGGCGCTCGACGAACTCGACGAGGCGCGCGACTGGATGCTGACGCTCGGGCGCAAGACGGCTGCCGAACGTGTCGCCTCCTTCCTCAATCTCATCGCCCGTCACAGCGATCCTGAGGTCGAGAGCGAAAGCGAAGTCAGTTTCGACCTGCCGCTGACCCGCGCTGACATCGCCGATTTTCTGGGTCTCACCATCGAGACGGTCAGCCGGCAGCTGACCAAGCTGCGCAAGGACGGCCTGATCGCGGTCGAAAACAACCGCCACATCACGGTCTTCGATGTCGCCAAGCTGGAACGCCGCGCCAACGTTTGAACAACGTCACGCACGCGGCGACAGTTGGGCAAGCACATGGTCGCGCTCGAAGGCGACATGCCGACGAACCGCGCCAAAAAAGCCGCGCAGCATGAAGCCGAGCGTTTCGGGATTTTGCGCCCGACGGCAGCGGGCAGCGATTCGCAACGCATCGCGCAATTCGGCGGCGTAGCCTTCATCCTCGAAATGCTCATGCTTCAACCTGGCGATTGTTTTGCGCGCTTCCGCACTTTGCCCCAGGCTTGCGGCGAAGTACGGATAGACCTGTTGCTCCTCGAAGCGGTGAACCTTAGCCATCTGTGGCCCCAGCGCCCGTGCCGCAAGCAGGCACTCGCGACGGCTGAGCCCTCCGGGCAATGAGTCGGCAATCGTTTCCAGCCTGTCGCAAAGGGCGAGCTGAGCCGCATGGGCACGCCGCATGATGGCAACAGCCTCTGGTATAGCTGCGCGCTTTGATCCGGCCGTCATTTCCTCACGCGCATTCATACTGTTTTGGTTTTCCCTTCGTACGCTAAGGCTGTTCTGGCACGCGACGCTTGACCTTGATCCAGATCAAGGCAGTGTGTGTAATTGTCATGGATGTGTGCCGTCTGGCGCCGACGCGAGCTTTCGGCGCTCAGCTACCGTCGGGGATCGCTCATGAAATACGGAATCGAAGTCATCTTGCTGGCATTGGGGGCATTTGTCGCCTTGCTAGGTGTCGCCTTCGCGCACGACAGCGAGTTCGGCGCCCATATGTGGGTGCTGTTTTTTGCGCTGGCCGCAGGCGCCATCGTTTTGATGCGCACCAGCACCTACCCGCCGGTCGATATTCTGGCCGAGGACAAATCGGCCTATATGGACGGACCTGTGCGCTACGGCGTCGTCGCCACTGTGTTCTGGGGCGTCGTAGGCCTACTTGTCGGCGTGGTCGTCGCCGGCCAGCTTGCCTTCCCCGATCTCAACATCGAGCCATGGTTCAACTTGGGGCGCCTGCGCCCGCTGCACACGTCAGCGGTTATCTTCGCCTTCGGCGGCAACGCGCTGATCGCCACGTCGTTTTATGTGGTCCAGCGGACCTCGCGTGCCCGCCTCTTCGGTGGCGACCTCGCCTGGTACGTGTTTTGGGGCTACCAGCTGTTCATCATCATGGCAGCGACCGGCTATCTGCTCGGCATCACCCAGAGCCGCGAATATGCCGAGCCCGAATGGTATGTCGACATCTTCCTGACCGTCGTCTGGGTCGCCTATCTCATTGTCTTCCTGGGCACGATCCTGAACCGCAAGGAGCCGCATATCTACGTGGCCAACTGGTTCTACCTGTCCTTCATCATCACCATTGCGATGTTGCACGTCGTCAACAACCTCGCGGTGCCGGCGTCTTTCCTCGGTTCGAAGAGCTATTCGCTGTTTTCGGGCGTGCAGGATGCGCTGACGCAGTGGTGGTACGGCCATAACGCCGTCGGCTTCTTCCTGACCGCCGGCTTCCTCGGCATGATGTACTACTTCGTGCCCAAGCAGGCCGGACGTCCGGTCTATTCCTACCGCCTGTCGATCATCCACTTCTGGTCGCTGATCTTCCTCTACATCTGGGCTGGCCCGCACCATCTGCACTACACCGCCCTGCCCRACTGGGCGCAGACGCTCGGCATGGTGTTCTCGATCATGCTTTGGATGCCTTCGTGGGGTGGCATGATCAACGGCCTGATGACGCTGTCTGGCGCCTGGGACAAGATCCGCACCGATCCGATCATCCGCATGATGGTCATCGCTATCGCCTTCTACGGCATGTCGACCTTCGAAGGCCCGATGATGTCGATCAAGGCGGTCAACTCGCTCAGCCACTACACCGAGTGGACCATCGGCCACGTCCATTCCGGCGCGCTTGGCTGGAACGGCATGATCACCTTCGGCGCCATCTACTTCCTGGTGCCGCGCCTGTGGGGCCGCGAACGGCTCTACTCGATGCGGATGGTCACCTGGCACTTCTGGCTCGCAACCCTCGGCATCGTCGTCTACGCCGCCGTCATGTGGGTCGCCGGTATCACGCAAGGGTTGATGTGGCGCGAATACAACGAGCAGGGTTTCCTGGTCTATTCCATCGCCGAAACCGTCGCCGCCATGAAGCCCTACTACATCGTCCGCACGATCGGCGGCCTGATGTACCTGGCCGGCGCGCTGGTCATGGCCTGGAACGTCTACATGACGATCCGCGGTCACGTGCGCGAAGAAGAGCCGATGCCCGGCGCAGCCCCTGCCCTCCAGCCTGCCCAGTAAGGAGCCCGATATGGCACTGCTCGACAAACACAAGATCATCGAGAAGAACGCGACGCTCCTGCTGGTCGGCACACTGCTGGTGGTCAGCATCGGCGGCATCGTCCAGATCGCGCCGCTCTTCTATCTCGAAAACACCATCGAGAAGGTCGATGGGATGCGTCCCTACTCGCCACTGGAGCTGGCCGGCCGCAACATCTACGTCCGCGAAGGCTGCTATCTCTGCCACAGTCAGATGATCCGGCCGTTCCGTGACGAGGTGGAGCGTTACGGCCACTACTCCCTGGCGGCCGAGTCGATGTACGACCACCCCTTCCAGTGGGGATCCAAGCGCACCGGCCCGGACCTCGCCCGCGTCGGCGACCGCTACTCCAACGAATGGCACGTCCAGCATCTGATCGAGCCCCGCTCGGTGGTGCCGGAATCGATCATGCCGAGCTATGCCTTCCTCAAGGAAACGCCGGTTGTGGTGAAAAACATCAGCTACGACCTGATCGCCAACCGCCGCGTCGGCGTGCCCTACAGCGACGAGATGATCGCCAGCGCCGAGGCCGACATGAAGGCACAGGCTGACCCGAATGCTGACACGTCAAGTCTTCTGGCGCGCTATCCCAAGGCCAAGCTTGGCGACTTCGACGGCAATCCGGCAGCACTGACCGAGATGGACGCGCTTGTCGCCTATCTGCAGATGCTCGGCACCTTGGTCGATTTCTCGACCTACGACCCAGCCACCGGCTACCGCTAGGAGATTTGTCATGGACTACAACACCTTGAGACATTTCGCCGACAGCTGGGGGCTGCTGGCGATGACCGTCTTCTTCATCGGCGCGGTTATTTTCGCGCTTCGCCCCGGCAGCCGCGAATCGGCCGAACAGGCCGCACAAATTCCGCTCAAGGAGGACTGATCTGTGAGCGACAAGAATATCGACGAACTGTCTGGCGTCGAGACSACCGGACAGGAATGGGACGGCATCACCGAGCTSAACAATCCCMTGCCGCGCTGGTGGCTGTGGACCTTTTACGCTACAATCGTCTGGGCTGTGGCCTACACCATCGCCTATCCGGCCTGGCCGATGATTCATTCCGTCACCACTGGCGTTCTGGGCTACTCCAGTCGCGCGGATGTCCAGGCCGAACTCACTGCCGCCGAAAACGCCAAGAGCGCCTATGTCGATGCGGTGAAAAGCAAGAGCGTCAGCGAGATCATGGCCGACGAAAACCTGCGCCAGTTCGCGACTTCTGCCGGTTCAGCTGCCTTCAAGGTCAACTGCATCCAGTGCCACGGCTCGGGCGCGCAGGGTTCGCCCGGCTTTCCCAATCTGAACGACGACGAATGGCTGTGGGGCGGCAAGATCGACCAGATCTACCAGACCATTGCGCACGGCGTCCGCTTTGCCGGCGACGAGGAAACACATGTTTCGGAGATGCCGGGTTTCGGCGAAATTCTTGAACCGCAGCAGATCAACGAGGTTTCGGCCTATGTCGCAAGTCTCGGCGGCAAGGCCGACACGCCGGATCTGGTGCCCGCCGGCGCCAAGGTCTTCGCCGACAATTGTGCCGCCTGCCACGGCGAAAACGCCAAGGGCAACAAGGAATTGGGTGCACCAGACCTGACCGACGCGATTTTCCTCTATGCCTCCGGGCAAAACGCGATTGCCCAGCAGGTACGCCATCCCAAGCACGGCGTCATGCCAGCCTGGGGTGCACGTCTGGGCGACGTGAAGGTCAAGGAGCTTGCCGTCTTCGTCTATTCGCTGGGCGGCGGCGAATAGGCCGCCATCGCCGACACGCGGTGGACAAAAGGCAAGCAAGGGGGCTCGGCAGATATGCCGGGCCTCGACGCGTAGAAAACCAGGGCTTGACCTGGGTCAAGGCCGGTTGACAGCTGGCCAAGCATAAAGAGCAAACCCGGATTTCGGGGGTGCAGGAGATAAAGATGCTGGACGAGACGGAAGTCGAGAGGCTCGAAGTAGAAGCGGTCAACTCCGCAAAGACCCGCCAGCCGCTTTACACTGCGCGCAAAAAGGTTTTCCCCAAGCGGGCCTCCGGACGTTTTCGCCAGTTCAAGTGGCTGATCATGGCGATCACGCTCGGCATCTACTATCTGACGCCGTGGATCAGGTGGGACCGCGGCCCATACGCGCCCGACCAGGCGGTTCTGCTCGACATCGCCAACAGGCGTTTTTACTTCTTCGCCATCGAAATCTGGCCCCAGGAATTCTACTATGTCGCCGGCCTGCTGGTCATGGCCGGTATCGGGCTGTTCCTCGTCACCTCGACGGTCGGCCGCGCCTGGTGCGGCTACACCTGCCCGCAGACGGTGTGGGTCGACCTGTTCCTCGTCGTCGAGCGCGGCATTGAGGGCGACCGCAACGCCCGCATCAAGCTCGACGCAGCGCCGATGTCGGCAAACAAGCTCGCCAAGCGCACGGTAAAACACCTGATCTGGCTGGTGATCGCGGTTGCCACCGGTGGCGCCTGGATCTTCTATTTCGCCGACGCACCTACCTTGCTCCGCGATGTCGTCACCGGCCACGCCGAGCCTGTCGCCTACATCACCGTCGCTGTCCTCACCGCCACTACCTATCTCTTCGGCGGGCTGATGCGCGAGCAGGTCTGCACCTATATGTGCCCGTGGCCGCGCATCCAGGCAGCGATGCTCGACGAAAACTCGCTGACCGTCACCTACAATGACTGGCGCGGCGAGCCGCGCTCGCGCCATGCCAAGAAGGCCGCCGCCGAAGGCCTTGTCGTTGGCGATTGCGTCGATTGCAACGCTTGCGTCGCCGTCTGCCCGATGGGCATCGACATTCGCGATGGCCAGCAACTCGAATGCATCACCTGCGCGCTCTGCATCGACGCCTGCGACAGTGTCATGGATAAGATCGGCAAGGAACGCGGCCTGATCTCCTACGCCACGCTTGCCGACTATCAGTCGAACATGACGATCGCCACGGATCCGGTCAGCAAGACCATCGACCCGAAGCGGGTGCGCGACGACAAAGGCAAACTCAACGCGGCAATTGCTCATTTCCGCCTCGGCCGGATATTTCGCCTGCGCACCTTCATCTATGCCGGCGCCTGGAGCCTGATTGGCGTTGCCCTGCTTTTTGCCCTGCTGAGCCGCGACAGGCTCGAGGTCAATGTATTGCAGGACCGCAATCCGCAATTCGTCCGTCTGTCGGACGGGTCGATCCGAAACGGCTATACCGTCAAGCTGCTCAACATGGTGCCTGAGCCGCGCAGCTTCGAACTCAGCATCGAGGGTTTGACCGGTGCCAGCATGAGCGTCGTGGGTATGGACCAGCCCGAGAGCCGTTCCATCATCGTCGAGGCCGAGCCCGACAAGCTCAAGACGATTAGGGTCTATGTCCGCCAGCCACGCGAAAACCTGGCGGAGGGGCAAAGCTTCAAGTTCAACGTCGTGGACAAGGCAGGTTCCGAAAGAGCCTCTTATGTCGCTAAGTTCAACGTACCGGAGGCAAGCAGATGAGCTCTCGCGCCATTCAGCCCAAACCATTCACTGGCCGGCATATGCTGGCCATCATGGTCGCGTTCTTCGGCGTCATCATTGCCGTCAATCTGCTCATGGCCACCTTGGCCAATACGAGCTGGACCGGGCTTGTCGTGCAAAACACCTATGTCGCCAGCCAGCAGTTCAACGAGCGCATTGCCGAGTCACGCGCTCAGGCAGCACTTGGCTGGAAAGCCACGCTCAAGATCGCCAATGGCGACATACATTATAGCCTGGTCGATGCTTCCGGCGCGCCCATCGCGGTCGAGGCCGTCACGGTTTCTTTCCGCCGCCCGGCCTATGAGGCGGAGGATTGGCAAGCAACGCTCGCCCGTAACGCCGACGGCACCTTCTCCGCCACTGCTGCAGTCCGCGACGGCATCTGGATCGTCAACACCGAGGCAAAGCTGAAGGACGGCGCGCCCTATCATGAGGCGCGACGCCTGATCGTTGCCGCTGGAGAGGCGAAATGAGCTGCTGCGCGCCTGACGTCGATGCCGCGCTCGGCCTCGCTGCGAGCGCACCCCAAGGCCCGTCCCGCGACGAGCTGGCGCTGTCGAGCCGCACCTTGCCCGGCGGCCTGCGCCAGACCGATCTCTCCGTTCCCGGGGTGCACTGCGGCGCCTGCATGACCAACATCGAGTCAGCACTCGGCAAGCTCGACGGCGTCGAGCAGGCGCGGGTCAACCTGTCGACCAAGCGCGTTTCCATACGCTGGCGCGACGATGCGGGCGCGCCAGCCATTACCGATGCTCTTGGCAAGCTTGGCTACGAGAGCCATCTGTTCGAGCAAGGTGCCGACGAAAAAGACGAAACCCTCGCCGAACTGATCCGCGGCCTGGGCATCGCCGGTTTTGCTGCCGGCAACATCATGCTGCTTTCGGTGTCGGTGTGGTCAGGCGCGCAAGATTCGACGCGTGATCTGTTCCACTGGCTCTCGGCGCTGATAGCGCTGCCTGCGCTTGCCTATTCCGGCCGCATCTTCTTCCGCTCGGCATGGGGCGCCTTGCGCAATGGGCGCACCAACATGGACGTGCCGATCTCGATCGGTGTCCTTCTCGCCTACGGCATGAGCCTCTATGAGACCGCCAATCACGGCCCTCACGCCTATTTCGACGCCTCGGCATCACTTCTGTTTTTCCTTCTCATCGGCCGCACACTCGACCATGTCATGCGCGAGCGCGCCCGTGTCGCGGTCAAGGGTCTGGCGCGGCTTGCCGCCCGTGGCGCGACAGTGCTTCAACCCGACGGCACCAGCGCCTATGTGCCGGTCAGCGACATCAAGCCAGGCACACACATCCTGCTTTCGGCCGGCGAACGCGTACCTGTCGACGCCAAGGTGCTCAAGGGCCGATCCGAGCTCGATTGCGCTATCGTTTCAGGTGAGAGCGAACCTGTTGCCGTCGAGTCAGGTGCCGAACTGCGCGCAGGTACGCTCAACCTGACCGGTCCATTGACCATCGAGGCGACCGCTGCGGCGCAGGATTCCTTCCTGGCCGAAATGATGCGCCTGATGGAAGCCGCCGAGAGCGGACGCGGCGGCTATCGCCGCATCGCCGACAAGGCAGCTTCACTTTATGCCCCTGTCGTGCATCTGACCGCGTTCCTGGCATTCATCGGCTGGATGGTCGCTGCCGGCAACTGGCACCAGGCGATCACCATCGCCATCGCAGTCCTCATCATCACCTGCCCCTGTGCCCTTGGCCTTGCCGTGCCGATCGTCCAGGTGGCTGCCGCGCGACGTCTGTTTGAAAACGGCATCATGGTCAAGGACGGCTCTGCCATGGAACGGCTGGCGGAGATCGACACGGTCGTCTTCGACAAGACCGGCACACTGACGCTGGGCAAGCCCAGGCTGGTCAATTTGAACGAGATTCCAGCCGAACTGGTCTCACTTGCCGGTGCCATGGCGCTGCATTCGCGTCATCCGGTCTCGCAGGCACTCGCCGAAGCGGGCGGCACCGGAGCTACCCGGCAATGGAGCTTCGATAGCATCCAAGAGGTTCCCGGCTTCGGGTTGGAGGCAAAGCTCGGCGAGGACATCTATCGGCTTGGCCGCGCTCCCTGGGCAACTGGAAAAGAGGGGTCCATCGCCGGCACGGTGCTGTCGAAGAATGGTACAGAGATCGCGGAATTCGCCTTTGACGACCGGCCTCGCGCCGGTGCCGCCATGGCGATCGCCGAATTGCGGGACCAAGGCCTGGCTATCGAGATAGTCTCGGGCGATCGCCCCGCCGCGGTGGCTTCCGTTGCCGCCGCACTCGGTATCGAACGCTTCTCCGCCGGGGTATTGCCCAGCGGCAAGGTCGAAAGGCTGGCAGCACTTAAGGCCGAAGGCCGCAAGGTTCTGATGGTCGGCGACGGACTCAACGATGCGCCGGCGCTGGCTGCGGCGCACGTTTCCATGGCGCCGGCGAGTGCCGCAGACATCGGCCGCGCGGCTGCCGATTTCGTCTTCCTGCGCGAAAGCCTCTCGGCCATCCCGCTGACGCTCGCAACCTCCCGGAAAGCCAACCGGCTGATCCGCCAGAACCTTGCGCTCGCCGTCGTCTACAACGCGATTGCCGTACCCATCGCACTGCTCGGCTATGTCACGCCGCTGGTTGCCGCGTTGGCGATGTCGCTGTCATCGGTTATTGTCATTGCCAACGGTTTGCGGCTCAGCGCGGGAAAAACCAGCGCACCGCAGCCTACCGCAAACAAGGAGCAAGCCTTCCCAGGCAAGGAGGCTATGGCATCATGAGCAATCTGCTGTTTCTTCTGCCCGTTGCGCTCTTTCTCGGCGGGCTTGGCCTTGCAGCCTTCCTGTGGTCGCTGCGCAGCGGTCAGTATGAAGACATGGACGGTGCTGCCGAGCGCATTCTGGTCGACGACGACTGAGCTCAGGACAAAAATGCTGCGGCGTCCCAAGCGCCTGTGCTAACAGAGCGGAATGGCGCAAAAGAAAGCTCACGAGGTCGATTCCTGGCTGGCACGTCCCGCTGCCGAGGCGGTGATCGTGCTCATTTATGGCCCTGACCGCGGTCTCGTTTCCGAGCGCGCGGCAGCTTTTGCCGCCAAGACCGGCCTTCCCCTCGACGATCCGTTTTCGGTGGTGAAACTCGACGCCGCCGACGTCGAACGCGACAGCGGTCGCCTTGTCGACGAAGCGCTCACCGTACCGATGTTTTCGCCGCGCCGCCTGATCTGGGTGCGCAATGCGGCCGCCCAGAAGAACCTCGCCGACGACGTCAAGGCGCTCGTTGCCGAGCCGCCACGCGACGCCATCATCCTGATCGAAGCCCAGGACCTCAAGAAAGGCGCGCCCTTGCGCACTGTCGTTGAAGGCGCTTTTGCCGGCATGGCGCTGCCCTGCTATGGCGACGAAGCGCGCGACATCGAAACCGTCATCGACGACGAACTGCGCGCTTCCGGCCTGACCATGGCCCTTGATGCCCGCAATGCGCTGCGGCGCAGCCTCGGCGGAGACCGTCTGGCGACACGCGGAGAAGTTCAGAAACTCACGCTTTATGCCATGGGACGCRGGCAAATCAGCCTCGAAGACGTCAAGGACATGATTGGCGACGTGTCGGCTTTGTCGCTGGACGACGCCATCGACGCCGCACTTGGCGGCAACATCGCCGAGTTCGACGCCGCCTTCACCAAACAGTGCCAGACAGGCAGCCAGGCAGCGCAATTGCTGGCCACGGCCACCCGACACCTCCAGAACATCCATTTGATGCGTGGCGAGATGGAAACCGGCAGCCGCAACGCCGCCGCCATCATAGCAGCGGCTAGGCCGCCGGTGTTCTTTGCAAGGCGCCGCGCGGTCGAACGTACGCTGACAAGCTGGAGTTCGGCCGCTTTGACCCGGGCGCTGACGAGGCTGCAGTCGACGACGCTTCAGACCCGGCGCAGGCCCGATCTGGCTGTTGCACTGGCGCGTCAGGCAATGCTGGGCATTGCGGTCGAAGGCGCGCGTCTCGCCGGCGGCAGGCGCTGAAAACAAAAAGAAACGCCGGCTAACGAGCCGGCGCCTTCAACAACAAGATTCAATAGAATCAATCAGATATGGTCGCTCTTCAGGCGGCGGCACAGATCGTCGAGCTGCTCGAGCGAACGATAGCTGACACGCAATTCACCACCCTTTTCCTTGTGGGCGATCGAAATCTTCATACCGACAACGTCGGTGAGAAGCTTTTCCAGCGCAATCGTATCGGGATCCTTCTCGACCGGACGCGTCGGCTGCTTTTCCACGATCGCATCTGCCGGAAGCTGAGCCAGGGCCTCGGCCTGGCGTACCGAGAGGCCTTCTTCAACGATCCGCTTGGCAAGCCCGGCCGGATCGTGGGCGGTGATCAGCGCACGCGCGTGACCGGCCGACAGATCGCCATTGATCAGCATGTCGCGAACAACGTCCGGCAGCTTGAGCAGCCGCAGCGTATTGGCGACGTGGCTGCGGCTCTTGCCGATGACCTGGCCGAGGTCAGCCTGGGTATAGCTGTGGTCGTCGATCAGCTGCTGGTAGCCCATCGCCTCTTCGATGGCGTTGAGATCACTGCGCTGAACGTTTTCGATGATGGCGAGTTCTAGCGCGGTGCGATCATTGACGTCACGCACGATGACAGGGATCTCGTTGACCCCTGCACGCTGGGCGGCGCGCCAGCGGCGCTCGCCTGCGATGATCTCATAGCGGCCGGGCTCGGCGGCGGGCCGGACAACGACCGGCTGCACCAGCCCATGCTCGCGGATGGACTGCGCCAGATCGGCCAGTTCGGCTTCGCCAAAATGGCGGCGAGGATTGCGCGGGTTCGGGCTGACGAACTCGATCGGCACACGTCCATCGGCCAGAGCCGCCGGCTTTTCCGGTACCACAGGCTTGTCCATCTCACCGATTAGGGCAGCGAGTCCTCGCCCAAGGCGCTTTCTGGAAAGGTCTTCGTTCATGTCTTGTCCAGCTTGTTTCGAGTCCGAATCGATTTACGCGGCCCGGAGTTTACGTTCGCGCCTGATGACTTCCGAGGCGAGCTGCAGATAGGCTTGGCTTCCGGAGCATTTCAAATCGTAGAGGATCGCCGGCTTGCCATAGGACGGTGCTTCCGAAATACGCACATTGCGCGGGATCACCGTGTCGTAGACTTTTTCGCCCATATGGGCGCGCACATCTTCGACCACCTGGTTGGCCAGATTGTTGCGGCCATCAAACATCGTCAGCACGATGCCCTGGATCGTCAGGTCCGGATTGATCGATCGGCGCACCTGATCCACCGTCTCAAGCAGCTGGCTCAAGCCCTCGAGTGCGAAAAATTCGCATTGCAAAGGCACCAGAACGGAATCGGCCGCGGCCATCGAGTTCAGCGTCAAAAGATTGAGCGACGGCGGGCAATCGATCAGCACATAGCTGTAGCCAGCCGCCCGCTCCGACGACGCTCGCAAGGCGTTGCGCAGCTTCAGCACTCGATCCGATGCTGAAGCGATTTCCATTTCGATTCCAAGCAGATCGAGTGTCGACGGGATGATCGACAGGCCAGGTACGGCTGTTTCCATTGCCGCCTGCTCAATCTCCAGTTCCCCGGTTAGCACGTCATAGGACGACACGCTGCGATCCTTGCGATCAATGCCAAGACCCGTGCTGGCATTGCCTTGCGGATCGAGGTCGATGATGAGCACGCGCTCGCCAATGGCAGCAAGTGCCGTCGCCAGGTTGATGGCGGTGGTCGTTTTGCCGACGCCGCCTTTCTGGTTGGCGACTGTGATGATTCTAGGTGTGATCTTCATGGCTCGACTGCTGTTTTCCGTCTCGTCACATGGCGCCGCAATCAGATGCGGCGCAGGTTCCGAATCTCGAGGATGACTCCCTGCGCGTCAGTCAGGCTCGGGTGTTCTACCAGATCGAATCCCCACTGATGAGCGCTATCTTCGATTTCCTGGCGGTAATCCCGGCCTTTATGGAAAAGCGCTGTAGTTCCGGCCTGCAGCCAGGGCGCTGACAGCTCCAACAGCAGTGGAAGTGGCGCCAAAGCCCGGGCGCTCAAGATCTCAGGCGAACGAACCACACCATGAACATCTTCGATTCGCTTGGCGTGAACCCGCGCCGGAAGACGAAGCTCGCCAACAACAGCCTGCAGGAACCCCGCCTTTTTGCGGTTACTTTCGACCAGATCGATGGACGCCCCTGCCCGCTCGTTGATCATCGACGCTATGATCAGGCCCGGAAACCCGCCACCGGAGCCGATATCGAGCCAGCTCTTGGCTTCACCGCCGAGCCTCAGCACCTGGGCACTGTCGAGAATATGACGCTCCCAAGCGTCATCCAAGGTCGACGGCGCCACGAGATTGATGCGCTGCGCCCACTTGCGGAACACAGTTTCGAAGGCGATCAGCTTGTCGAATGTTTCACGTGAAACGGGACCTGCTATTTCTTGCAACCTTGCATAGGCGTCTCGTTTCAAGCTGCGCCCCTGCGTGATTGTGCTTCTCAATTGCGAACATGCGCGAGAATAATCGCCAAAGCCGCCGGCGTCATGCCATCGATGCGCTGGGCTTCGGCGAGGGAACGCGGCCTGCGCGTCCGCATTTTCTGGCGCAACTCGTTCGAAAGACCGGGAACCGACTCAAAATCAAGCGCTTCTGGGATGACCCTCTCCTCTTCCTTGAGCATTAAAGCGGCATCCGCCTTCTGCCGCTCCAGGTAAACAGCATATTTTGCTTCGGTTTCAATAGCTTCTGCCGTCTTGGCGTCAATCGAAGCGAGCTCTGGCAAGATCTTAACAAGTTGGATGAGGTCAATATTCGGATACGCCAGCAGTTCATAAAGCGAGCGCTTGACGCCATCGAAATTGACTTCAATGCCATGGCGCCGCGCCTCGTTGGGCGACAGTCTATGCGATTTGGTCAATATCCGAGCTGCGTCGACGCGCGCGGTCATCTCGCCAAAGCGCTTTTCACGTTCGGTCGATGCGATGCCCAGCTCGATCGCCAGGGGCGTCAGGCGTTCATCGGCATTGTCCGCGCGCAACGAAAGGCGGAATTCGGCGCGCGAAGTGAACATGCGGTAGGGCTCGCTGATCCCGCGGCTCGTCAGATCGTCGACCATGACACCAATATATGCCTGGCTTCGGCTGAGGATCAGCTGTTCGCTGTCACCAGCAAGACGGGCCGCGTTGATGCCGGCAAGCAACCCTTGCGCGCCGGCCTCTTCATAACCCGTCGTGCCATTGATCTGCCCGGCGAGAAACAAACCCCGCACGCGCTTGGCTTCAAGCGTCGGCTCCAGTTCGCGCGGATCAATGTGATCGTATTCGATGGCATAGCCGGGCTGCAGCATGACAGCTCGCTCGAGGCCAGGAATGGATTTCAGGATGTCGAGCTGCACATCCTCCGGCAGCGAGGTCGAAATGCCGTTGGGATAGACGGTGTCGTCGTCGAGGCCCTCCGGTTCGAGGAATATCTGGTGACCCTCGCGATCACCAAACTTGACGATCTTATCCTCGATCGACGGACAATAACGCGGCCCAATGCCTTCGATCGATCCCGAATACATCGCGGAGCGGCCAAGATTCTCGCGAATAATCTGATGCGTTGCAGTTGTCGTGCGTGTGATGCCGCATTCAATCTGAGGATTGGTGATCTTGTCGGTGAGCAGCGAAAACGGCACCGGATCCTCGTCGGCGGCCTGCGTTTCGAGCGAGAGCCAGTCGATCATGCGCCCATCGAGCCGCGGAGGCGTTCCAGTCTTCAGGCGTCCGAGCCGAAGGCCAGCACGTTTGAGCGTTTCAGACAGCCCCATCGACGCCTGTTCATTCATCCGCCCTGCAGGGAACTTGCGCTCACCAATATGGATCAAGCCGCGCAGGAATGTACCGGTGGTCAAGACCACCGCAGCGCAGGAAAGCCGGCGGCCATCGCCGAGAACGGCAGCGCTCAAGCGGCCATTATCTATAATGAAATCAAAGACTTCCGCCTCGACTACGGCAAGGTTCGGCTGCGCCGCGATGGCTTCCTGCATCGCCAACCGATAGAGCTTTCGATCGGCCTGAGTGCGCGGACCACGCACCGCCGGGCCTTTGCGGCGATTGAGCAAACGAAATTGGATGCCGGCGGCGTCCGCGACCCGGCCCATGAGCCCATCCAGCGCGTCGATCTCACGGACGAGATGGCCCTTTCCGAGCCCTCCGATGGCCGGATTGCAGGACATGGTGCCGATGGTGTCGCGACGAAGGGTAACGAGCGCTGTCTTGGCGCCAGCTCGTGCGGAGGCAGAAGCCGCCTCGCAGCCAGCATGGCCGCCACCGACCACGACGACGTCGTAGCTTTCACTCATGACTGTCTCCAGGAACTTGTGCGGCGACAAATGTCCCGATCACCGCTCCATGTCAAGAGAATCGCTGTGGTGGTGGTTTCACGTGAAACAACCTGGCCGCGCGGCGGGGAGTCAACGGTGGTGTTTCACGTGAATCATGGCAATCCACCGTCAAAATGTTTCACGTGAATCACTTTCCGATACAGAATTGCGAGAAAATGACGTCGAGCAGGTCCTCAACATCCACTGCGCCTGACAGTTTTCCGATTCGGTCACTGGCCAGGCGCAGATTTTCAGCCTTCAACTCAAGCATACTGTCCGACGCCGTGAGCGCCGCGCCAAGATAATTACTCGCATCCCTCAGCAATTCGACGTGGCGCAAGCGCGAAGGCAGGATATCGCCACGTTGCCCAACAGCCCCGGCAGCCCGCTCGCCGATCATCTTGAGTAGACCGTCGATGCCTTGTCCTGTCGCTGTTGAAATCACAAGCGCGTAGCGAGTGTCCCCGGCGGCGTGCCTATGTAGGTCGAGCTTGGTGCCTATCATAATTGTCGGCACAATGGATGGCGGGCTCAACTCAGCCTTTTCAGATACATCCTCCAGGAAGAGCACTAGGTCCGCGTCTTTGGCGCGTTCCTTGGCCCGCTCGATTCCAATCGCCTCCACCTTGCCGGCTGGCTCACGCAGGCCAGCGGTATCGGTAATGCGAACCTTTAGACCGTCCAGATCAAGAACGGCCTCGACCAGATCGCGTGTGGTACCCGGTTCGTCGGTGACGATCGCTGCTTCACGTTGCAATAGCGCGTTGAGAAGGCTGGATTTTCCAGCGTTTGGTGCGCCCAGGATAACGACATCGAAACCGTCGCGGATCATTTCGGCCTTGCCGTAACCAGCGACGTGAGAGCTGATTTCTTCGATCAGCGATCTGACGTCTTGCCAGACCTGCGACGACACCGAACCCGGAACGTCAGCCTCGTCGGCAAAGTCCATCTCTGCTTCGATCATCGCGCGCGCATGGATCAGCCGCTTGCGCCACCCGAGATAAAGCTCGCTTTGCGCGCCGCCGGAATTCATCACCGCGAATTGCCGTTGGGCTTCTGTCTCGGCATTAATCAAATCTGCAAGCGCTTCGGCCTCCAACAGATCCATCTTGCCGTTCAAGAAGGCGCGCTTGGTGAATTCGCCAGCCTCTGCGTGCCTAAAGCCAGGCAGCTTGCCGATCTCGCCGAGTAGAGAAGTCACCACAGCACGGCCGCCATGGACCTGGAATTCGCCGCAATCCTCCCCGGTGAAGCTATTTGGCCCCGGAAAGAACAATGTCAGGCCGTGGTCGATCACCTTGCCATCAGGTGCGTGCAGCGGCCCATAATGCGCCTTGCGCGATTGCGGCAGCAGGCCGGAAATCGTTTCGAGTGCGAATCGAACATGTGGCCCGGAAATGCGCACAATCGCCACGCCGGATGGCAGGTGGCCGCTTGAAAGTGCAGCGATTGAATCGGTGAATAGCATTTGCCGGTCTCTCGGAAGCGCCCTAAGTTGGGCCTGTTATCACTGTTTTGGGCCGATTACGCATGCTTCCGCAAGACAACCTGCTTCGCGACGAGGGTAGCCCCTACTTGCGCCAATACGGCAACAACCCGGTGCATTGGCGCCCTTGGTCCCCGGCGGCACTGGCCGAAGCCGTGCGGCTGGATCGGCCGATCCTCCTGTCGGTCGGTTACGCCGCTTGCCACTGGTGCCACGTCATGGCCCATGAAAGCTTCGAAAACAACGAAGTTGCCGAGGTCATGAACCGCCTCTTCGTCAATATCAAGGTCGACCGCGAGGAGCGTCCCGATATCGACCAGATCTATATGGCCGCACTGGCCAGCATGGGCGAGCAAGGGGGCTGGCCGCTGACAATGTTCCTGACGCCTGATGCAAAGCCTTTTTGGGGCGGAACCTATTTCCCGCGCGAGCCGCGTTACGGACGGCCTGGCTTCATCCAGGTGCTCAATGCTGTCGATGCTGCCTGGCGCGGCAAACGTGCCAGTATCCTGCAGAGTGCCACCGAGCTTGCCCAGCATGTCAGCCAGCGCCTCGGCGGAAGCAGCGCGCCGGGTCAGGTGTCGATTGATACGGCCAGGACGCTGTCTTCCGGCATCTACGACATGATCGACCGCGATCTGGGCGGGCTTCGCGGCGCGCCGAAATTTCCGAATGCGCCTTTCATGCAGGCGCTGTGGCTGTCCTGGCTGCGCTCCGACAACCAGGACCACCGCGACGCGGTGACGGAAAGCATGGAACGCATGCTTGCAGGCGGGATCTACGACCATGTCGGCGGTGGTTTGGCGCGCTATTCGACCGATGCGCAGTGGCTCGTTCCGCATTTCGAAAAGATGCTGTACGACAATGCCCAGCTGATCCGACAGGCGAACTGGGCCTACGCCGCGACCGGAAACAAACTGTTTCGGATACGAATCGAAGATACGATCACCTGGTTGCTGCGTGAAATGCGCCTGCCCAACGGCACGTTCGCATCCAGCCTCGATGCTGACAGCGAAGGTGAAGAAGGACTGTTCTACACCTGGACCAAAGACAGCATATCGGCTGCCCTGGGCGATGATTCGTCGTTATTTTTCAAATACTGCACGATCTCAAAGCCGGATGACTGGGAAGGCGATCCCATTGTCCACCAGACGGCAGCGCAGGCTGGACAGTCGGTTGAAGACCGTGATGTCGTTTCCAGCCTGACATCGCGGCTACTCGAAGCGCGGGAAAAGCGCATACGGCCAGGTCGCGACGACAAGGCCCTCACCGATTGGAATGGCTTGGCCATAGTGGCGCTGGCCGAGGCCGGCCGTAGCCTGGATCGGAATGACTGGGTGGCTGCAGCGGCAGCTGCTTTCGATGCAATTTTGGCCTCTGCGACGCCTGAGGGCCGACTGCCGCATTCAAGTCTCGGGGAAAAGCGGCTCTATCCGGCCTTGTCGAGCGATTATGCAGCGATGATCAATGCCGCGATCTCATTATTCGAAGCAACCAGGGACCCAGTTTACCTCGATCACGCCGCGTATTTCCTGAAAATGCTGGAGAACTGGCACGCCGATACCGACAAGACAGGCCATTACCTCACCGCTTCCGACAGCGCCGACGTGCCGATGCGCATCCGCGGCGACATCGACGAAGCGATTCCGTCGGCAACAAGCCAGATCATCGAAGCTGTCGTGCGGCTGGCGAATATCACCGGCGACATCGAGTTGCAGCAACGCGCCTGGACGATTGCCGAACACGCCTCCGGCCGCATCCAGAGCCAGCAATATGGCCAGGCCGGCATCGTTAACGCCTGCGTCCTGGCGCTTGAACCGTCAAAACTCATTATTGTTGAGGACCCAGCACGGCCACAGCTTGTTACGGTAGCGAATCGGAATCCCGATCCGCGCCGCGTCGATATTTTTGTCACCTTGGGCGGCGATGCCGAGCGTGCAAAACTGCCCGGCGACGCACTGCCGGATACGAAAAAGGCCGGTGCCTATCTGTGCACCGGCCTTATCTGTCTGCCTGCGATCAGCGATCCGGCGAAGCTTGAAGAAGCGCTTCGCCGCCGCTGACGCGACTTCGTCAGGTGTTCATCGAATCGAAGAAGTCGGCGTTTGTCTTGGTCTGCTTGAGCTTGTCGATCAGGAACTCGATCGCATCTGTCGTGCCCATCGGCGCAAGGATACGGCGCAGCACGAAGATCTTCTGCAGATCCTGGCGCGCGACCAGCAAATCTTCCTTACGCGTGCCGGACTTGAGGATGTCCATCGCCGGGTAGATGCGCTTGTCTGCGACCTTGCGGTCGAGCACGATTTCCGAGTTACCGGTGCCCTTGAACTCTTCGAAGATGACTTCGTCCATGCGGCTGCCGGTATCGATCAGCGCGGTGGCGATGATGGTCAGCGAACCGCCCTCTTCGATGTTACGGGCGGCACCGAAGAAGCGCTTCGGGCGCTGCAGCGCGTTGGCGTCGACACCGCCGGTCAGAACCTTGCCGGATGACGGCACGACCGTGTTGTAGGCGCGGCCGAGACGGGTGATCGAATCGAGCAGGATAACGACGTCGCGGCCGTGTTCGACAAGGCGCTTGGCCTTCTCGATGACCATTTCAGCGACCTGAACGTGGCGAACCGCCGGTTCGTCGAAGGTTGAGGACACGACCTCGCCCTTCACCGATCGCTGCATGTCGGTCACTTCTTCCGGACGCTCGTCGATCAAAAGCACGATCAGGTAACATTCGGGATGGTTGGTGGTGATCGAGTGCGCGATGTTCTGCAACAGCACAGTCTTGCCGGTACGCGGCTGTGCCACGATCAAAGCGCGCTGGCCCTTGCCGAGCGGCGCGACCAGGTCGATGACGCGGGGCGAAATGTCCTTGGTCGTCGGGTTTTCGACTTCCATCTTGAGCCGCGAAGTCGGGTAGAGCGGCGTCAGATTGTCGAAGTGGATCTTGTGACGGATCTTTTCGGGATCGTCGAAATTGATCGTGTTGACCTTGAGCAGCGCGAAATAGCGCTCGCCTTCCTTGGGGCTGCGGATCGGTCCTTCGACCGTATCGCCGGTCTTCAACGAAAACCGCCTTATCTGCGAGGGCGAAATGTAGATATCGTCCGGACCCGGGAGATAGTTGGCGTTGGCCGAGCGCAGGAAGCCGAAACCGTCCTGCAGAACCTCGACAACGCCGTCACCGATGATCTCGATATCCTGGCCAGCCAGCTTCTTGAGGATCGCAAACATCAGTTCCTGCTTGCGCATGACGCTGGCGTTTTCGACCTCGAGCGATTCGGCGTAAGCGATCAGCTCCGGCGGCTTCTTGTTCTTGAATTCGGCGAGTTTGGTTTCCTGCATGAACGGACTCTGAGCGTGGGGAATTGGGGAAGTTGGCTATCGGCGTTTTGCGATAAGCGCCGAGCGCGGCCAGGGAATGGAAATGGGGCGGCGCATGGCGGGAAGGAAGAACAGCCTTTTAGCTCTCCCGAATTGAAAGAGCAAGGCACAGTCCAGCAATTTTAGGCAAGTCAGAAAGGTTTCACGACCACCAGGATGACGATGACGATCATCAGCACGGTCGGAATCTCGTTGACGATGCGCCAATGCCGCGCGGGCTTTTCGTTGCGGTCCTCAGCAAAACGGCGAACTGACGCCGAGAGATAGCCATGCACGCCCGATAGCAACAGCACAGCGGTGATCTTGACGTGCAGCCAGCCGCCGGCAAAGCCAAAGCCCTTCCAGGCAAGCCACAGGCCGAACACCCAGGTGACGATCATCGCTGGGTTGATGATCGCGCGAAGGAGCCGGCGCTCCATCACCTTGAAGGTCTCGGACTGGACCGAGCCCTTCTCCGCTTCCACGTGATAGACAAACAGGCGCGGCAGATAGAGCATGCCGGCCATCCACGAGATCACGGCGATGATGTGGATGGCCTTGGCCCAGAGGTAGAAATCGTCGGACGCCACATAAAAAAGCAGGGCAGTGAGCGCCACCAAGACAATGACGGCAATGACGGCTCGTTTGGCCGCTGTAGCACCGCTCGACGGCGCARGGTTTTGACTGCTCATTGCTGGGTTGCCTTTCGCACTTGGCGTACCATCGCATCGACATGCGCCACCGGCGTCTCGGGCGTAATGCCGTGGCCGAGGTTGAAGATCAGCGGACCAGCGCCCAGCGCCTTCAGGATGGCGTCTACGCCCTCTTCCAGAGCCTTGCCGCCGACAACGAGCCTGAGGGGGTCGAGATTGCCTTGAACCGCTCCAGCGCCCTGCAGACGCTGCGCCTGCGACAGAGGCACCGTCCAGTCGAGGCCGAGGCCGGTGACGCCGGTACGCTGCCTGTAGCTGTCGAGCTGGGCGCCGGCGCCTTTTGGAAAGCCGATGATCGGAACGTCAGGATAGACCGCGCGCACCTTGCGCACGATGTCTGCGACCGGCTTGACGCAGCAAGCCTCGAAAGTCGCCTCGTCGAGCACGCCCGACCAGGAATCGAAGATCTGCACAACATCCGCGCCGGCTTCGATCTGGCGGATGAGATAGGCGGAAGAATGATCGGCAAGGATCGACAGCAGCTGTGCCATCGCTTTCGGCTCGCGATAGGCAAACAGCCGCGCCGGCGCCTGGTCCGGCGTGCCGTGGCCGGCGATCATGTAGGTGGCAACCGTCCAGGGCGCGCCACAGAAGCCGATCAGCGTCGTCTTCTCGGGCAATTCGCGGCGCAGCCGGCGAACGGTTTCGTAGACCGGTTCGAGATTCACGTGAAACTTTGAGCCGTCGAGGGCCGCAACACCGTCGGCGGTGATCGGCGTCATCATCGGGCCCCTGCCTTCCTCGAAGCGCAGATCGCGGCCGAGCGCATGGGGAACAACCAGAATGTCGGAAAACATGATCGAGGCATCGAAGTCGAAGCGCCGGATAGGCTGCAGTGCAG